>JANOTM010000175.1:0-23759 GCA_031416355.1 Gammaproteobacteria bacterium | reverse complement strand
ACTTACACTCCGCTTATCGATAGGTAAAGTGTAAGACATTTACCTGCCCAGTACAAGCAGCCGGACCGCGCGCAATCGTTGGGCAAATCCACCACCTCGGACGCGATTACTTTACCGTGGTTCCTGCCGGCCGTTGCGCTGGCTTGAGCGCAGTTTTTCCGGGCTTTACCACCTCCATGCGCGTGATCACCACGTCGTTGGCGGGCACGTCGGCGAACGGTCCAGACTGGCCGGTGGGGGTGGCCTCTATGGTTTTTACCACATCCATGCCTTGGGTGACTTTGCCGAACACGGTATAGCCCCAGCCTTGGAGGGTCTTGGCGGTGTGATTGAGGGCGGTATTGTCCGCGGTGTTGATAAAAAACTGCGCGGTGGCGGAATGGGGATTACCGGTGCGCGCCATGGCAATGCTGCCGCTGACATTGGTTAGTCCGTTGTCGGCTTCGTTGTTGATGGGCAGCGCAGTGGGTTTTAACCGCATTCCGGGCTCAAACCCTCCGCCCTGTATCATAAAACCGGAGATAACGCGATGAAAAACCGTGCCATTGTAAAAGCCGCTGTTAACGTATTGCAGGAAATTCTTCACGGTTTTCGGTGCTTTGGCGGGGTACAGTTCGATCTCGATGACCCCGAGATTAGTGGTCATGCGAACTAGGGGATGGGCCGGCTTGGATTTTTTTTCCGCCGCCAGCCCAACGTTGGTGGCGAACACGAGTAGCAGGGCGATACCGGCAATGCGTGTCATAGTCATGATGTTCATGGTGTGGTCCTTTATGTACGTTCGATTGAACGGCGAAGCGCTAGCGTGCAGGAAATAATGGCATAATTTCCCGCGGCATGACAGCTGCCTAGATTAGCAGACAATTTTTGTTTGGCGCCCGTCACGCCATCAGCCTTTTTCAAGTTTTATAATATAGTCCCACTCGCGCTTGGCCACGGGCATGACCGATAAGCGGTTGCCGCGCGCCAGCAGTTTCATGTCTTTCAGGGCGGGGTGGCGTTTCAGTTCCTGTAGCCCGATAGCCTTATCGAATTCACGCTCAATGCGCACGTCCACCATATACCATACCGGTTGCTCGCGCTGGCTTTTGGGGTCGTAATGCGGATCTTCTGGATCGAACGCGGTGTGATCCGGGTACCCGGCGCGCACGATTTCCACTACACCCACGATGCCGGGCTCCGGGCAGCTCGAATGATAAAAGAAACCCAGGTCGCCCATGCGCATAGCGTCGCGCATGAAATTACGCGCCTGATAATTGCGCACCCCATCCCAATGCGCGGTGTGTTTGGGTTTTTTTCGGAGATGGGCGATACCGAATACATCGGGTTCAGATTTGAACAGCCAATAGTTCATGGGCGCGCCGGATTGAAGGACTTAAATTGGTAAATCGCGCTATCGGTGACCACCGTTTGCAGGGGGATGTCCCAAGACGAGGGCGAGAGCGTCTCCACTCGCTGACACTCATGTGCCAGGCCCACCAGGCGTGGTTTATGCCAATGCCGGCGATAACGCAGGAATTCCAAAGTGCGGTCGTAAAAGCCGCTGCCCATGCCGAGGCGATTGCCGTGGAGATCGAAGCCCACTAAGGGCATGAATATGAGATCGAGTTCGCGTGCGCGCCGCCACGTGTGCGCCGGCACCACCGGTTCCGGAATATTGAAGCGATTAGGGGCCAGGCAAGTATCCGCCGTTACCGGTGCAAACCACAGGCGGCCGTTCGCCAATGGCGACAGTACCGGCAAATAACACTGGCGGTTCATTTTCCACAGACGTTCGATAAGAGGGGTAGGATCGATCTCGCCATTGTTCGGCAGGTAGCAGGCGATGCGCCGGCAGGAACGAAAAAAGCTGCTGGTAATAACGCGCACTACCAACTGCGCCGCGGCGGCAGTCTGTTGCTGGGGTGTAAGTGCCGCGCGCGCGGCACGCAGGCGCCGACGCAGTTGGTTAATGGAGGGATCGTGATTCACGCGATAATAATTATTAATTAAGGAGGCGTCCTCCGCCTGTGCCGTACCGCCCTATGTGCCCTGAACCGGAGGTTCAGGTGGGACCCACCGAGATGCATCAGGCTTTCCGCTACGGGGCGGACATGCACAACAGCATCTGCTTTGGCGGGCCCCTGACTATGAAGTTATAGGTTCAAGGGACTAAGAACGGATACGTACACCGCAGAGGACGCCATATCTAAAAATTTTACAACGCAAACTCCTATACCAGGATTTCATCATGCAGGACGGCGTCGATCTTGCCCTGCAGGAATTTCAGTTTCTGGTCCATGTCCGGTGGCAGGTGAGTCTGTTGCTTGCGCAGCAGCAGCAATTCGTTGGCCAGATTGAGCGCTGTCATGATGGCGCAGCGTTCGCTGCCTATAACCTTGCCGCTGTCTTGGATCTCACGCATCTTGCCGTCCAGCAGCCGTGCCGCATCGAGTAAGGCATTACGCTCGTCATCCGGGCAGGCAACCATAAATTCCTTGCCGAGGATCGATATCGTCACGCTGTTGGCGGCGCCTTTCATGTCAGCTGCGCTCTAGTGCCTTGAGGCGACCGATCATGGACTCAATGCGCGCACGCGCTACCTGGGTCTTTTCCACCAGTTTTGCATGTTCCTCGGTAATATTCTGTTGACCGCTCTTGAGCATATGGTTTTCTTGACTAAGCTTGCGCACTGCGACTATCAGCTGGTCTATGCGCAGTTCTAATTTGGTCAGGTTGTCGCTATCCATCGATGACGGGTCCAAGGCTCATTGGCATCAATATAAGACCGACCGCAGTGCAGGTCAACGATTTCGTGGGAATAGGCCGGGCCCATAGTCTTGACTTTCACAACTGGCCTTTTATCAGGCTATTTCGCCACGGCCTGCCTCGCATCGTCGGCAAATTCGGGCATAATGCTGGTATGGACAAGGCCTTATTTCAGAAGCGGCGGCGCGAACTCATGCAGCACATGGGCGGCGGTGTCGCCATACTACCCACTACGCCGGTGCGCAATCGCAACCGCGACGTGGATTTCCCGTTCCGGCCCGATAGCGACTTCTACTATCTAACCCATTTTCCCGAACCGGAAGCGGTGGCGGTCCTGGTGCCGGGGCGGCCCCATGGGGAGTACATCTTATTCTGCCGCGAGAAGAATCCGGACAAGGAAATCTGGGAGGGGCGCCGCGCCGGGCTCGAAGGCGCGCGCGAAATCCATGGTGCAGACGACGCCTTTCCCCTGGAGGACATCGACGACATTCTGCCGGGCCTGCTGGAAAACCGGGAAAAGGTTTTTTGCAGCATGGGACGCAATCCCGAATTCGATGCCCAGCTTATGGGTTGGGTCAACGAAGTGCGCGCCAAGGCGCGCAATGGGGTGCATGCCCCGGGCGAATTCGTTGACCTGGATCACATACTGCACGAAATGCGCCTGTTCAAGCGGCCGGAAGAAATTCGTTTGATGAAAAAGGCGGCCAAGGTCTCGGCGCGTGCGCACCGGCGTGCCATGCAGGTATGCCGGCCGGGCATGATGGAATATGAAATCGAAGCCGAGTTTCTTTACGAATTTAAAAAGGGTGGTAGTTCTTTTCCTGCCTATCCGCCCATCGTCGGCGGCGGCGCCAATGGCTGCATCCTGCACTACACGGAAAATAACTGCGAACTGCGGGATGGCGATTTATTGCTGATCGACGCGGGCGCGGAGATGGATGCCTACGCCGCGGATATCACGCGCACCTTTCCGGTCAATGGCAAGTTTAGTGCCGAGCAGAGGGAGGTGTATGCCATCGTCCTGGCGGCGCAGTTGGCCGCGATCGAGGCGGTGCAACCCGGCAGGCACTGGAACGAACCGCACGACGTGGCCCTGCGTATTTTGGCGCAGGGCTTGGTAGACCTGGGGCTGCTTAAGGGTAGCGTCGACGGCCTGCTGGAAAACGGTGCCTATAAGCGCTTTTATATGCACCGAACCGGACATTGGCTGGGCATGGATGTGCACGACGTGGGGGATTACAAGGTCAGCAACGCCTGGAGACTGCTGGAGCCAGGCATGGTTCTGACCGTGGAGCCCGGGCTGTACATCGCTGGCGACGCCAAGGATATCGAGCCGCGCTGGCGGAACATCGGCGTGCGCATCGAGGATGACGTGTTGGTCACGCGCGATGGGCACGAGGTGCTGAGCTTCGAGGCGCCCAAGAGCATAGATGAAATCGAGACCTTGATGCAGAAACACTAGCCACTGTTCCTAGCGTGTTACTGACCCGACCGCCAAATAGTGCGTACCGCTTTTCTCCCTCTCCCTCTGGGAGAGGGAGAGGGCAAACCACGGCAAAACCGGCCCTCATCCTGTCCTTCTCCCGCAGGGAGAAGGAACTGTGTAGTAGACGAGGTGCACTATTTATTAGTGGTCTCCTCAGTAACAGGCTAAGCATGCGTCGCGCAAACGATTCTTTCAATTAGCATAAGCCCATGACGAATACTGATTATGACGTCCTGATTATCGGCGGCGGTATGGTCGGTGTCAGCCTCGCTCTGGCGCTGCGTGGCAGCGGCCTGCGTTTAGGGGTGATCGAGGCTGTGTCCCATGGATCGGCGCAACAACCCAGTTATGATGACCGCACCCTGGCACTGGCCCATGGTTCGCATCGCATATACACCGGTATGGGGATATGGCAGCACATAGAGCAAGCTGGCGTTACCCCTATTACCCGCATCCATATATCCGACCGTGGCCACTTCGGTTGTGCGCGCCTGGATAGCCGTGACATGGGGGTGGCGGCCATAGGTTATGTGGTGGAGAATCGCGTACTCGGCACCGCCCTTAACCAGATGCTGGGGCAGACGGAAAATATTACCCTTGTGTGCCCCGCGGAGGTACAGGGGGTGGAGTTTAGCGCCGATGCGGCCAGGGTGTCAGTGGCGCAGGCAGGTGTGCACCGCATTATTAGCGCACGTCTGGTGGTGGCGGCAGACGGTGGCCGCTCGGCCATACGCAGAATGCTTAATATTGCGACTACCCAAGTGGATTACCAGCAATGCGCGATCGTCACTAACGTCACCCTCACACGCCCCCACCAGGGCACTGCCTATGAGCGGTTCACCGAAAGTGGTCCGCTGGCGTTGCTGCCCATGAGTGCCGACCGTTGCTCAGTGGTGTGGAGCCTGCCGCCGGCACAAGCCGAGCGCATGCTGACCTTGGGGGACAATGAATTTCTACAGCGCTTGCATGACTGCTTCGGCGACCGGCTTGGCGCATTTGTGAAAGTGGGTGCGCGGCGGTCCTATCCGCTGTCCCTGACGCGTGTGGCCGAGCATGTGCGTCCACGCCTGGCGCTCATTGGTAATGCGGCGCACACCTTGCATCCGGTGGCCGGGCAAGGCTTCAATCTGGGTCTGCGCGACGTCGCGGTATTGGCCCAGATAGTGGTGGATGCGCAGCGTGCGGATAGCGACTACGGCAGCGTGCCGGTACTGGATCGCTATGCCGCCTGGCGTCGACGCGATAATATCGCGGTCAGCACGTTCACCGACGCGCTGGTGCGGATATTTTCCAATTCGTTCGCCCCCTTGGTGGCGGCGCGCAATCTCGGTTTGCTGGCGTTAGACCTGACTTTGCCCGCTAAACGCAGCCTCATGCGCCGTACCATGGGGTGGTCCGGACACCTGCCGCGCCTCGCCCGTGGTCTGCCCTTGTGAGGGGTTTATGCAGACAGATTACGACATAGCGATCATAGGCGGCGGCCTGGTCGGCGCCGCCCTGGCGTGCGCCCTGGGCGACTCCACGCTGCGTATCGGAGTTGTTGAAAGCCAGCCCGTTGTGCCGACCAGGCCAGGGAAGGGCGAGGTAGAGCATGGCCGGGAGCGAATACCAAGGCCGGTGGATGAATACGATATGCGCGTCAGCGCAATCACCCTGGCGTCGCGCGCCATATTCGAGAATATCGGCGCCTGGAAAATGATACCGGCGCATCACATCAGCCCGCTACGCGAGATGCATGTCTGGGATGCCCAAGGCCCCGGTGTGATTCATTTCGATGCCGCCGATCTGGGGGAACCCGAGCTCGGCTACATTATCGAGAACCGCGTGCTACTCGCCGCCATGCTCGAACGTATGGCGCAGTTCGCGAATGTGAATTTTCTCTGCCCGGCGGAGGTCGTCAGCCTGCGCACCGAGCCCGAGGCTGTCGTGATTGGGCTACAAGGTGGCGGCGAACGGCGGGCTGGGCTGGTGGTGGGGGCGGATGGCGCGCACTCGGCGATAAGGGAATCGGCCGGTATCCGCAATCACGGCTGGAGTTACGATCAAACGGCGATCGTGGCCACGGTGATCACTGCGCTGCCCCATAACGCCACTGCCTGGCAGGTATTTCTACCCACGGGGCCGCTGGCGTTTCTGCCCCTCGTTGCGGGCGCGAGTTCCATCGTCTGGTCGTGCGATAGCGAGCACGCAGCAATGCTACTCGCGCTCGATGATGGCCGGTTTATCGGTGAATTACACGCGGCCTTTGGTGATCGGCTGGGGGCGATTAAATCTATCAGCCGGCGGTTAGATTATCCGTTGTCGCTGGCACACGCCGATCACTACATCGGCGAACGCATGGTGTTGGTCGGGGATGCCGCGCATCGCGTACATCCATTGGCAGGACAGGGAGTAAATCTCGGGCTATTGGATGCCGCGACCCTGGCGCAAGTGGTGCTAGATGCCATGACGAGTAAGAGGGACATTGGTATGCGTGCAGTCTTGCGTCGATATGAACGTTGGCGCAAGGGCAATAACCTGGCCATGCTGGCCGTCACTGACGCCTTTAAACGCGGCTTCGGTTCACAGCGCTGGCCGCTGGTGCAGATACGCAGTGCCGGATTAAACATCGCCGATCGCCTTGGTCCATTGAAGACCAAACTCATGCGGCATGCGGTGGGCCTGGAAGGCGACCTGCCCATGCTTGCCCGTAGCAAGCCGCGTTAGCGAACTGCGTCTATTTGATAGATGATCTAAAAGTCAGGGCATCTCTGCCCTGTGCAATTTTAGTCCACTTCCCTAACCTTCCTTCCCTGCGCTGCATCCCTGCCGCCGCATCCCTGGAACTGATTTTATCGGTCGTAACCCCACTCGTTGCGTAGAAATTCACCCAAATTGGCATATTCCCCATTGGTGGTCGGCACAAATGCTGCGCTGCCAGCATACTTTTGGCGCAGTGCCTGGGTTGGGCCGGCGGCTGTGGGGGCGAGTAGGGCCTGGATGATCTTGGCTTGATCCGCGGTGGTCAGGCGCGGCCCGGCGGAGAAGGCACTGTCCGGAAACGGTTGGGCACGATGGAGGATTCGGGTGTTGACGCCGTTTTTGTCGAGTTGTTCGAGCACCGCCACGGGCAATATGGCGGCCGCGCATTTGCCGGACATCAGAGAATCGTAAATATTCTTCCCGCCCTCGGTATCGACGATCACGGGTTGGCGCGCTGGGTTGGTGAACTGCTCCAGCAAGGTAAGCGTGCCCAAATGGGGTGGGGAAGGGGCACATATGGTGTACCCAGCCAGCTGTTTGACATCATGAGTGCGGGTATTGTCTTTTTTGATTAAGGTCACATAGCTGGATACACCAGAGACCTTGACCAGCATATTGTGCTGGATTTTAGTCACGCGCCAGCCGTTAAAGTGTGCGTCGTCAAAAACCAGATCATAGCCACCTTTCTGCATCGTCCCCTGATAGGTGCTCCAGGCCCCCGAGTGCCTGTACACAATTTTTTTGCCAGTGACTTGGGACAGGTACTCGGCTATCGGTCCATAAATTCTATTGCCGTCCTCGATGCTTTCGCGCGGTGCGGCGCCTAAGGTGTACTCCGAGGAGTTGGTTACTTTGACGGGTTCCGGCAATATTCCGTCTAGCGATCGATAGGAGACCTTGCTATTGGTCGCCGTGGCCATGTGCCTGGAATCCGATGCGTTGCCGGCAAGTGCCGTTTGTACAAACAAACCTAATAAAGCCGCAAGTAGGGTTTTCGCTAACGTTGAATTACGCATGATTCTGTATCTCCTGACTTCCTGTAGGAATTTGAATACAGTCTGGACTTCTCCCGATAAAACCGTCAGGCAATAATCCTCGGACTTGACGTCCTGCCCGGCATCATTAAAAAATCTATGACTAAACGGTTTGCCCGATAAGCGCAGCCTATAGACCTTAGCCCAGGAACGTACCTAGTCCAGAAAATCCTAAAACTTATTCGACAGCCCCTGACCGATGGCTTGGTTTGCTATACGAACGGTCACGCCGCCGCCGGGTTCATGTGCTTGGCATGATGCGACCCACTTAGGCATCAGATACCGGCCGGCACCGGCCATTTCTCAGCCAGACGGGTAACGGTGCCTTAAGGTGCCAGGAGAAAACGGGAGAGGGCAAAAAATATGCCGATTTGTAATGCAGGGAGAATCTAATTATTCGGTTGCTTAGCCACATCCTCATTGCAGATGCGGCTAAGCCCGTATACCGAACTCAGGAACCAAAACCGTAGCTGTCTTTGAGCAACACCTCTTCGCCGGCGTATTCCGGCTTGTTGGCGCGCACATAGGGTTTCGACGGGTAATATTCGCGCAGCTTGGCGGTCACCGCTTGCCCTTGCGCGGACATCAACGCCTCGACGATCTTGGCGCGTATGTCGGCCGGTATGCGCTTGCTGGCGGTAAATGCTTGTCCCGGCGCCGCCTTGGTTGTGTGCAAGACCTTGGTGTCCTTGCCGTTCGGGTCGAGATCGTTATATATTTTAATGGGAACCACGCTGCCCACGCATTTGTCCGCGAGCATGGCCTTGTAGATAGGCCGCCAGCCCTGTACGTCGACCAATTGCGGCTGACGTGAGGGGTTGGTAAACATATTATACAGATACAGTGTCCCTAGGTTGGGCGGCGCATGACCACACACGGTGCGGCCGGCCAGGTCGTTCAATGTCTGTATGCCGGTATTGTTTTTGCGTGCCAGGAACACGAAAACGAATTCCCCGGGAATTTTTACCAGGGGCTCATGCTCGCGGTGGGCGATGCGCCAGCTGACGAAATGCGGACCGTCGAAAACCAAGTCGTAGCGATCCTTTTGCATATTGCTTTGGTAGGCCAGCCAGTTGTCGGAATATTTGTAGACAAACTTTTTACCCGTAACTTGGGTCAAGTAGTCGGCAATGGGTTGAAAGTAGGCGGTTTCTTCAGCCGCGCTGCCGCGCGGCGGGGAACTGAAGACGAATTCCCCTGGTTGCGCTAGGTTCTGAACCGCCTTATCGGCTTGGTTAGCACTGGCAACTGAAGCCGGGGAATGGTAGGCGACGCTGCCGGTGCTGGTTTTTTGCAGGACATCTGTTAGGTTCTCGGCCTGGGCCGGGGCACCGAGAAATAAGAGACCGCAAATCAGAAGTAACCGAGTAATACCTTCTTTGATAATAGACCCTTGCATAATATCCCCTTGTCACTTTATGGTGCGATTTCGGAACTGACTAGGCGTTCCGTCGCTTTTATATTCCACCCTGGGACGCTTTGCAGTCCATGCGACGTGCCGATTGTTGTATCGCCGATGTATGAAAGGGCGTCTAGTAAATATAGAGGAGTTTCAGCTTTTTTCCAGGGCGGATAAAGAATTAAGTATGATGCTGGTATTACTTGAACGTAATAAACATGGCCGAAGTCCAAACCTTGGCATCGTCCACTTGTCGGCCGAAAATATACACCGGTCGGAAGCCGTGCGGACCGTTCTTGGGATCGATGTCGATCTTTCCGGCAACCTCGCGCGGTGCTGGCTGTTCGCTCATGCGCTCGAAGGCCAAAAACATTTCGACGCCAGGAAGTTCTTTCTTTAGCCGCGCCTGTTGCAGCAACTCAGCGCCGGTGATTTCCCACGAAAACGTCGGGCAGTGGACGAAGGGATTGCCCTTGAGTGGATCACCTACCTTCACGTAACCGTCGATGCTGCCTTCGACGCGGATTTTAGCAGTGGCTAATTGCGATACATCGATTTCTATGGCGTCCACGTCGCCATAGGTATCGCTGTGGAAACCGATCTGGGTGGCGCTTTCGCGCCAGCAGGTCTCTTCGATGTGTTCAAAACCGCGTCCCACGAAGTCATTGATAACGGCGCTGGTGATGGTGATCTTGCCCTTCCACGCCGCCCAGCGATACCGGTCTTTGACGCGCGCCCCGCCCCAGCGAAAGCGCACCTTGCGTTCCGAAAAGCCGAGTTCCTGTTGCAAATCACGCCGCCAGATCGGGCCGGTGTGATCGTAGGCGACGATCTCGTCCCAGCCGGCGTCGCCCAGGAAGCGGTAGTCAATAGTGGCTTTGCCTTTATGTTCGAATTCGTCGCCCAGGATATATTCACCGCAGCCGATCCAACCGTAGCTACGCTCTCCGGTGGAGGCGAAGGTATGACGCGCGCGCAACGCCTTGGCGATGTCTTTGCGTGTGAGGGCCGGGGCGATCACTCCGGACATGCCGCCCTTGGTGCCAAACACCGCCGTGCCGGGCACGCCGCCGCCGCAGCGGCCGCGGTGCTCGTCGCCGGCCATGGAGGCACCGAGTTTATAGCCGCGCTCCATGGCCTCTTGGTAGAGCCAGCCGAAGTGTCCCCAGCTCGACCCGATCTCGATCAGCCGTTCAAGTTTTGGATGGTGCCAATCGAGGATACAGCGCCGCCCGCCCACGTGCGGGATCAACAGGTGGCCCTCCGGGTCTTGGGCATAGGCCGCCCATAACTCTTCCAGCGGCCAGGCGCCGGGTTCGACCTGGCCGCCCTTGGTATCTTCGTTCCAATCGACGGAACGCACGTGTTCACCGGTTTTAAGAAACGGAAACTCCGGTTCGCCGTCGTGCAGGAACACCACGTTGTGATCGCCGCCGGCGCACGAGCTACCGCACCACTCGGTGCCGGGATAGGCCACGAAGCTGCCATCTTTTGTGATCGCGCGCATGAGCTCGACGGTTTTCTTCCACTTCTCGGTGGTGTTGTTGAAGTCGTTGTGCGCGAAGGCCAATACGTCGAGGCCGGTGACATCGCGCCCGTAGGTAAGATTGTAGGTGGTGGAGTTGGTGCCGATAGTGTCTTCGGAATGTACGTGCAGGTCGCAGTAATAGATGCGTGGCACTGCTAAATCCTTGTCCACCGTCACGTAGAAGCTTTGTGGCTTGACGGTCAGGTGCGCGGGCAGGCGTGCCGTCACGATTAGTTCGCCCGGCTGGTGAGTAGGAAGATCTTCAAGCAGCAGCACTGCCCAGCCCTTGCCGGCGAGCGTTAGCTTTTTTTGATACACGGATTTCCCATTGAGCGTCGCGCTTACCTCGACCGGTTCCGGCCGGTCCCAGCAGGTGTTGCCCCATTGGTCTTCGGCGCGCACGCGCAGCGGAATTTTCTCACCGGTGCGCGTTACGCGCGGCCCGGCCCATTGCAGTTGCGCCGGCGTGCCCGGAACAACCTGGATCACGAGATCGGAACCAATGGCGGCGAAGCGCGAGGTGCCGAGCGGGTCGACATAGCAACGGATCTTGAAGTTCTCTTCCACGAAAGTCTGCACCCGCGTACCGGCGCCGCCGAAGCGGCGGTCGCCGAGGCGGATCACGATATGGTCGCCGGCCTTGAGATAACCGTCGTAGGTATCGACGATCACCGCTTTCTGAAACGGCCGCTCGTGGCCCTTCTGGTCGAAGCGCACGCTGAGCTTTTGCACTGTCGCCGGGCTTTGGCCGGGGAGTGTGGGGCTGGCGTGATATTCAGCCGAGATGTAATTGGCGCCCGCGGGGTCGGTGTTTTGAAACAACGCCCAATCGGAATAGAAACGAAACGTGGCCTTGAACCAGGAGCCATCGGCCATACCCGAGGCGCCGAGTTCGTAATCGATGACGATCTCCTGCCAGGAACCGGCCACGATGCTGTCTACATTGCAGCTCACTGAACCGAGAAACGGCATATCCTTAGTTTTGCCGTACAGACCGGGAGGTGCGATGTAATCGCCGAGTCTCTGTTTTAATTCCGCATCGGACATCTTCTTCATGACTTGTGTATCTCTCTATGAAAGACAGTGAAAAAAAGGCCCCGGCGGAAAACCGCCGGGGCAGGTAACCTAGCGGGTTACTTGAACGGCCAGGGCGCTGCCGGATCCCATACCGGTATGCCCATAAACGCGTACCACGGCGCCATGATGAGAATGCCATAGGCGATGGCAATCAAGACCGACACCCAGCCGACCCTGGCGTAGTCGCTCATGCTGAAAGTGCCGCTCGAATAGGCGATCACCGCCGCCGTGATCTGGGTGGGCAGAATGTAGGCGAAGGTATCGGTGTCCGCGACCAGCATGGTGAACGCCACCGGATGCAGGCCGAGCTTGGGTCCGAGCACGATCAGGATCGGGGCCAGCATGGTGATGGCGGCGACGTTCGACAGCATGCCGAGACGAATGATGTGCGTGCCGACCATCAGGATCAGCAGGATCATCCACCAGGAATGCCCGTGCGCGATCGGGTGGATCGCGTCCGCCAGGTAATGCGCGAGGCCCGAGGAGCCCATGGCGGCGGCCATGGACAACGCGCCGGCGAGCAACAGCCAGGTGCCCCAGATGGTGCGGTCTTGCAGCACTTTCCATTTGAAAGCAAACAGGCCGGGGATAAACATGATCGCCATGCCGATCAGAATCGCGCTCTCCGATTTAATGCCGTGGCCTTTCCAGTCCAGGAATACGAAGCCTGCTTCCGTGACCCACATCATGCCGACGAACGCGAACACCGCCAGAATCAGCCACTCGGCCTGGGTGGTTTTGGGCTGCTCCTTGTGCAGCGCCTCGATCTTTTTGATGCCGCCCGGAATGCCGACCCCGTGAGTCTTGAAGTAGTAGCGTACCCACCACTGGGTGAGCACGAACATGCCGAGATACGGCCATTGCAGCATGAACCACTGCGCGTAGGAGATGTTGAGCGCCAGTTCGGTCTCGAACAGGCCAACCAGAATCAGGTTCGGCAGGTGCGCGGTCATGATCATCATGCCGCTGATCATCGAGCCGTAGACCAGCGTCTGGATCACGATAGCCTTTTTGGCGGCGCGCTCTTCGGGTGTGTCGCCGAACAGCCGCGTGATGCCGTTCACCACCGGCAGCAAGGTCGCGGCACGCGCGTTGGCCGCCGGGATAATGAGCGACAGAATCAGATTCACGCCGAACATGCTCCAGATCACACCGCCGGCTTCCTTGACCTTGGCCTTGCGCAGCATGGCCAGCGCGATGCGCCGGTCGATGCCGGCTGCCTGCATGATGGCGGCGAAGATGAAGGCCGCCAGGCACAGCGCCGCCACCGGCGCGGCGAAGCCGCTCGCCGCCTGCGGGAACTTGCCGACGCCGCCGGAGAGCACCAACAGCATCGGGATCATGATGCCGGTAATGCCGACCGGCATCGCCTCAGTGATCCAGATAATGCAGGCCCATGCCACCACCGCCAGCACTGCCTTGCCGGCCGGTGTCAGCACGGTCATTTTGCCGTCGATGCCCGTGATCTCCGGTATCGGGAGTATATAAAGGATAAGAAAAAAGACCACCCAGGCGGCGATAAAGCCGCCTAAAGTTTTGCCGGGCGAACCGCCGGCGAGGCGGATATTCTCGAACAGGTTGCCGACAAAACCATTACCCGAAGCGGAAACGATCTCGTCTCCGCTGTTTACGGTTTTAGCTTTCATGAACCCCTCCCCATGGTAAACGCTGAATTTATTTCTGCAGATTATCGGCAGTGAGACTCACGAGTAGTACGCCGATGACCTTGTCGCCGTCTTTGACCGGCGCCGCGATCTGTACCGTATCGATGTTAGTGCTAGGATCGGGTTTGGTTTCGCCCTGCTGCCACGCTTTGCCTTCTATGGCTTCGTCGAAATTGGGTTTGCCCTTGCCGAGGTAGATGGCCGGCATGGAGGTAAAGGCTACGCGCTGGCTCTTGGCGCCGGACAGCACGATCTTATTGATGGCCTTGGCATCGGTGTTCATCCATTTGGTCAGCATCTGACCAGCGGGATTGGTTACAAAGCTTAGGACCAGGGGATCGGTCTCTTTCAGTTCGCGCCACTTGGCATTACCCATGGCCGGAATCGGGCCCTGGACATTGGCTTCTTTGACCGACTGTACGAGCAACGGATCCGTAGCCCAGGCCACGGTCTGTTTTTTGTACTGGTCGATTTTCAGCTGCATTTTCGGCGTAATATCGCCGGCCAGCAGCGCGGGGCTGGCGAGTAACAGGGCCAGGGCAGTCAGTAGCAGGCGGGTACGTGGGATGCTTATACTGGACATGAAATATTTCCTCCGTTCTAGTGAGTGGTGACTACAGGATCATCCCGATCTGCCGATTGCGACCGAGTGCGCTAAGAATATGAACTTAGCCGCCCTGCGATTCTGTCGGCTGGCCGACATGAGCATAGCCAGTTCGACCGGTAAAAAAAGTAACACCTATATTAGAAAGCACTACTATGGTCGCCGACGGGAATATATCTGTCGCGTATACTAAAAGCGGGGCACTAAGGGCGGCGAACTACCATGCAATTTTCCACGACCAGGCAATTTCCGGATTTCCTGGCACGTCTCAGCCCGGCGGATCGCGCGGATTTGCTGCAGCTTGCGATGCGGCGCCAAGTCGCCAAGGGCGAGTTGATTTTTCAGGCCGGCGGCGCTGGCGATTGTGTGCATTTCCTCGAGGCCGGCCGCGCCAAGATTTATCACTTGAGCCTCACCGGCAAGGAAATCCTGCTGTGGTTCTGCTTTCCGGACGAGATCTTCGGCTTGGCCGAGGTGTGCCACGGCGGCGGACGCCAGGTGTACGCCGAGGCGTGTGAAACCTCGCAGGTGCTCAGCGTCGCGCAGGAGGATTTCAAGACATTTCTCGCGACCCATGCGGCGGCGGCATTGCTGGTCATCGACGTGCTCGCCTCGCGTCTGCGTATACTTGGCAATACTCTACAGAGCCTAGTGGCGCACGACGTCAACGAACGCGTGGCACAACTACTCGCGCAACTCGCCGACCGCCATGGACGCCGGGGCGAGAATGGCGACATTTATTTAGATATTCGCATTACCCACCAAGAAATGGCCAATATGATCGGCACCACCCGCCAAAGCGTTACCAGTGCACTCAATATATTGCGACGCTTGGGCGTAGTGGAATTCGACGACCACCATCACATGCGCTTGCGTGGCGATCATGCCCATATCCCTAACTCCCACGGTCGTTTATCTTCGTAATACCTATGCCGGCCGATGAGCGGCATGCTCCATAAGCTCTAGTGGCAGAACGTAAGTCACTGGTTGCGGCTTTACTTAAATATCGGTGGGACATGATGGCTTATCCTCGCGGGTGCGCGCGGATAGGGGTCTGATAAGCGGATGACGGAATACTGCTAGAGGACCAACCTCGGTATAAGAGGTTAAAAATATAAATAACTAAGGATGCATGGTTATGAACGCGCAGCTTACCCCGCAGCCTACATTGGGATCGCTGTTCTGGATTTTCTTTAAGATTGCCTGTACGAGTTTCGGCGGTTTCATGGCCATGATCTCGGTAACCGAGAATGTGGTGGTGGAACGCAAAAAACTCATGTCGCATCGCGCCATGCTCGATGGCATTTCCCTCGCTTCGATTTTGCCCGGGCCGGTGGCGGTGAACCTGGTGGTGTATGTGGGCTATCGTTTGCGCGGCGGCATGGGCGCATTGCTAAGCGCCCTGGGTGCGGTATCGCCATCGTTCGTTTTCATTATGGTTTTGTCCCTCGCATATTTTCAGTGGGGTCAGGTGCCGGCGGTGAACCGGCTCTTTATGGGGTTCATCCCGGCGGTCAGCGCCATCATCGTGAGCGCTGCCTGGAACATGAGCCGCAAATCCATTGCCGGTTGGCGCGAGGCGTTGATTGCGGTGATCGCCGCCTCGATCTTGCTCGTGGTGGGTGGCTTTTATAGCACCCTCGCAATCATAGTCGGCGCCGGCGTCATTGGTTGGCTTTGGCTCGGCCCTACGAATGCCACCGCACCCGAGCCGGCCCAGACCGATACCACCAAGACCGCCCGCGCCAAATCTAAGTTCGATATCAACGCAATATTTATCGGCGCCGCACCGCTGACGGCGTTGCCGCTGTGGCAATTCGATCCAGGAATTTTGCTTAAGCTATTTTTCGTGTTCGCCGGCATGAGTCTCATGCTGTTCGGCGGCGGCTATGTGTTTATTCCATTGATCCAGGAAATTGTGGTCAATGGCCATGGCTGGGTAAGCCGGCAGGAATTTGTCGACGCCATCGCCATGGGCCAGATCACCCCCGGGCCGATACTGGTGAGCGCCGCCTTCATAGGGCTCAAGGTCGCGGGCCTGGCGGGCGCGGTGGTCGCAACGCTCGGCATCTATTTACCCTCGGCGCTGCTCATGGTAGCCAGCACCCACATGCTGGAACGCATCAAACACTCACGCGTTATCGCGGCCGCATTGTGCGGCGTACGGCCGTCGGTGATCGGTATGGTGGCCGCCGCCGCGTTCACCGTCGGTTGGTCGGCGCCGCATCACTGGGGGTCGGTGCTGATTTTCGCGGCCGCGTTGGTTGCGCTTTTGCGTCTGCGCATCGAAGTCGTTTGGATAATACCGGTAGCGGGGTTGGCAGGATTAGCGCTGTTTTAAGCAGATAATGGGAAAGGGAGATGCAATGAACGAGCAACGCATGGAAAAATTATACACCCGTAGCATCCATCTGGACGACGGTTTGATCTCGCCCTATGGCGGCGAGCTGGTGCAGGCATTTGTGCCGGCCCACCTTAGACCAGGCTTGCTCGAGCGCCTACCGTCACTTCCGCGGCTGCAGATCAGCGCCGCGGAATTATTCGATCTCGAGATGATCGCCGCCGGCGCCCTGAGCCCCCTCAATGGCTACATGACCCAATCGTCCTATGCCAGCGTGCTTGCTCAGGCGAGCTTGCCTGACGGCCGTCCGTGGGGTTTGCCGGTGACTCTGGCGGTGACGCGCGCGGCCAAGCTCTCGATCCGTGCCGGACAGGAAGCTGCGCTTTATTACGGCCAGGATCCCGTGGGTGTGATACAGATCGAAGACGTGTTTCCTTGGGAGGCGCAGGCCGAAGCACGCGCCCTCTGGGGGGTTGATGACTTGAACCATCCGCGTATCGCTCAACGCCTCGCTTGCCAGGCCGCCTATCTAGTAGGCGGACCGGTGGCATTTCTGGCGGCGCGCGGCTCCAGCCTGTTGCCGCACAAACATCAGTGGCCGATAGAAGTGCGCGCGCAGGTGACCCAGCACGGCTGGCGGCAGTTGGCTGTTCCGCATTTACAATTCCCATGGCGGCGCACCGACGAATATCTGCTTAAGTGCGCGCTCGAGGCCTCGGATGCATTGCTCCTGCATGTTCCCATGGACAAGGAAACAGCGCCGCAATCCATTCCGCAGTCGGTGCTGGCGGCGGCCAGTCGCCTGCTTATCGAGAATTATTTTCCTACCCATCGGGTCATGGAAAATCCGGTATCGGCCGACATGTTCGCGAATACGGCGCGTGCGGTACTGCAACACGCGATCCTCAGCCAGAACTACGGTGCCAGCCTGTTTTTCATGCCCGAGACCAGCCCTGCCGATGCGCCAGGTGCGCGCGAGTTACTTGCCGAGGCGACGCGCTACGGTCTAGACATACGCCCAGTGTTCATGCCCGCGGCCTTCCACTGCGAGGCCTGCGGTGGCGTCGCCACGGAAAAATCTTGTCCGCATACTACCGAACAGCGCGTCTTCCTTGCAGACGCAGACATCTATGAAAACCTGCTTGCCGGACAAAACCTTCCGCCCATGGTAACGCGACCGGATATTGCGCGTGCACTGGCGCGCGGTGTTTCCATGGAAATGGATGCGAACAGTGGTGTGCAGGGCGGGCGCAACATTTTTCCACACGCGACCGAAGTGAGCGGCGAATTGCGCCAAGCCCTTTCTGGCCACAAGGCGTGTGTTTTGTGGATGACCGGTCTTTCCGGATCCGGTAAGTCGACCATAGCGCATAGGCTGGAACGCGAACTGCTGCTAAGCGGCCATAGTGTCTTCGTGCTCGATGGTGACACCCTGCGGCACGGTCTTAATAAGGATCTTGGCTTTTCGGAAGAGGCACGACGCGAGAACCTGCGGCGCGCCGGCGAAGTCACCAGGGTCATGCTGGAGGCTGGCATGATCGTTATTGCGTCGTTTATCTCGCCATTTAGCGCCGAGCGCGACATGGTTCGCCGGATTTGCGGGCCTAAGTTTTTCGAAGTCTACGTGGAGGCAAGTCTGGAAGATTGCGAGGTCCGTGACCCTAAGGGTCTTTACAAGCGCGCACGCGCCGGCCTGATCACGCAATTCACCGGCATCAGTTCGCCCTACGAGCCGCCGACCGAGCCACAGCTGCGGTTAAACACCACGCTGCAATCGCTGGACGAGTGCGTCCGGCAATCCATGGACTTTATGCTGGAGACCGGCCTGCTGCGCGCCAGCAGGCCGGCGGTATGGAATCTTACCGCCGCCGCAGGTGGCCGGGTGCAAACGCATATTACGGTTCGGCAGTAACAAAACCAGCGCTGGAGATCACAGGGCAGCGCAAGCGGCCCGTACTAAAAAGCGCTTTTTTAGGCGTAAATAGGCGTTTTTGTCGGAAATCAGCGCTATCAAGCCGGTGGAGATGGCGCTCGCCTTTTCCGACAGATAATATTTTATTCTCTTTTTCGTTTCGAGCTGTCCGGCCGCGCTGCGTCGCAGCGCATTCAAATCGTTTTCCAGTACATAACCGAAGTGCTGCAATTCCTGCAAGGCGTTTCTTTCCACGGCGAAGATCTCATCGGCCGTCAGTTTCGTAAGGTATTTTTTGGTGTTGTTGGCCAGTATAGGTTTGGCCAGGTTTTCCCATGACTTGCTAATGCCGGCTAGGCGGGCCGAATCCGGACGGCTCGCGTATTTCAGCATCTGATCCATATAGTTCTCACCGATGAAGTCGCATATTCTGCGCACCTCCTTTTCCGGATCGGAGGTCAGTTGTTCGTAACGCACGGTCATAAACTGATCGGCCGGCAACTCGCGGCTGAGTTGGATAGCCAGCTGCTGCTGGTGGCTCCAGAGCTGAGATACATAGTGCGGGTGGAAATGATTAAAAACCGAATCCCGCGCGGACACCGCCACGTCGCGGCCATCGCGCACCAGGTGGATGAATTTCGGCGCCCGATGAAACTTTCGAACCACCTCGGTGTGGTGGATCATGAAGGTGCTCTTGCAGCCCCAGCGTGTCTTGCCCTTGGCCTGCATGTATTGCTCGTAGATTGCGCGTTTAATGCAGTATAGGTTTCTGTCGACTGCCTCTTTAAAGACGCGCTCCCGATCGATCTCCACATCCCAGGGTGCGAAGTGCAGTTCCACGACGCGCACCGCATGGTCGATCAATCTACGGAAATTTAGGTCCTGCGACAGGTCGCCGTACTTAGGCACGAGGCGTGCTAGTTCATTCATGATATGCGGTGGATGCGGAATGCAGATATTCTCATGGGCGTTGAGTATCGCCCGTAAAAGATTGGAGCCAGACCGCTCCGTGCCTACGATAAAAATGGGATCCATGATGTCTATATCTCCCTGGCAAGTATGCCGGTTGCGCACGCGAGACCGCCAGCGCCGTTGAGTAATTGATCAATGCCGACCTCGGCGGCGACATTAATGCCGCAGGCCGTATAAAGACGCTTCAGATCCGGGCAGTTGGCCGGCATGACGATGACCCTCGGTTTTACCGTGACCACGTTCATCCCTTGCCGCACCAGAACTTCTTCGGTTTCCGGCACATCGATAATGGATATGCCTGCGCGCTTGAGAATAGCGATCAAGCGCTTGGAGGCAATCTGAGTACGTACTAGGGCCAGGTTGGCATCCACGATGTGGAGTATGCCCAGGAGATGCTGGGTAGCGGCGGGCAGGTCCACCGCCAGGGTTGTCACGCCCTGGGCCTTGAGTACCGCGCGCAGCTGTTGGAAGCCGTCACGATTGGTGCGTCTCCCGAGCCCACACATCACCGTCTTGGGATCTATCCAAAGGGCATCGGCGCCTTCGAACAGCCCATGATTGGTAATGGTTTTGTTGATGGGTATCGCCAACTGCGCCAGGGCGTGCATGGCAAATTTTTCCTCCCCGGCACGCACGGTGCTCCCCATGCGTGCGACCACCGCCCCTACCTTGGTGTTAAAGAACAGATCGCGTGCGAACATGAGGTTGTATTTGTCGAGCCGTGTGCCGGGCTGCAAGGCCTCGGGTCGGATGTAATGCACCGCCACGCCCAGGGTGCACAGGGTCGCGGCGAGTTGTTTGTACTCGCGGGCTATTTCTTGCGGATTGATGCGCGCGATGTGCTGGACGGCATCGGGTTGCTGCACATCGTTTACTTCTTCGCCGGGGCAGTAAAGCAGGACCGCCTTTAGGGGTTTATATTCGGAGTCCACGCGCAGCGCCGACCATATGCCGTTTTCCTTGTCTATTTCCGCGCCCAGATCCGTGGTCCTGGCGCTCCATCCGGTTCCATGATAGGCGGATAGTTTTAAAAACTCAGGCGTCATACAAATCCATCCGCAGCGTTAATGTCATAGCCCAGGCTGCGCGCAAGCGTGGCGATATTGAGCTGTCTTATGGCGGGTAAGATCACTTGGGCACGCTGCATCCACTTGCGCGCGCCGGGAGGGTTGACCGCCATTACCGGCGCCGGAACCTTGAAGCCCTGGAGTCCGACGCCCGGTGGCAGACCGGCAAAATCAAACGCCTTAGCCAATTCTTGTTGCATCGATTCCCGAGACAACAAGTCTTCATATTTCATAATCATATATCGACTAATGACCCCGCTTTCTATGCCGTCGATAATATGTTTGTTGGCCGACCACCACTGGAAGGCGCACACCGTTTCCAGTGGCCGATCAACGTAGTCTATCCAGCCGGGCGGGGAATCGAAATTCCACCAATGCCGCGACCAGGGTACGTGCGACGCGGTATAGCCAGCGATATTGAGAACCGACAGCCCTGCCAGGCTTTGCGAATAAAACCCATGGGAGAGCCATCCATCCATGAGCCCATTGATGACCGCGGCCGGGTTCCTAGTTAGGTGTAGAAACGAAAATTGGGCGTTGGGATACAGGCTCTGCATAAACTCCAGCCTATAGCAGTTCGATGACGATTTCAGCACCAGGCAGGGGGCGATGCCGGATCCGAGTTTGGGGAAGACCTTGGGTTTAGGCACAATGAATGGGGGCTCCTCTAAACACAAAGTGGAGCACGGCGGACCCCCGATGCGCGGCATGGACGGGTGCCGGCGCTGTATGATGTCGCGCGGTAGGTCGTAGTAGTAAGGGTTGATCGCATGGCCGTGTGCAATCAGCGTCGATAGTAAATCGAGCCAGTAGTGGCCGGCGTTGAAGCTGCCGGCCGCGCGCAAATGGTCCTCCAAGGTATTTCTGGCCGACTGGTACAGATGGTCGCAGTCGAAATCGATCTCCGGCCATTGAAGGATCAGCCTTTGTATTGAATCTACGATATAGCGCTCGACTGGAAAGTCCTGATTGCCGCTTAAGGTGGGGTGGGGAGTAAACGGACAGCCGCTGTCGCGGAGTATGTCGACGGCGAGGGCCGTGCGTTGTGCGAGACACGCAGAATTTGTATTGGCGATGGCATCGGAAGCCTCTACGGTGTCTATCAGCCCTAATCCCGCGAGCTTATAAAATGTGATCTCTTCGCCTTGGGGCGCCAACGTGGCCGGATGGTCTGAGAGCAGGTGGTATAACAGGCTGGACCCGCTGCGCGAGGCGGAGATGACTACCAAGACATTTTTGACATCTAGCGGATGGCAGCCCTGGGTCGGATCTGGCAGGTATCGAGAAAATATATAGGCGCGTTTACGCCTGACAGCATCCAGTGCTTGCTGTAACTCGCTTGCGCGATCCATTTTGTTTTGCCCCCTGGCAGTAACGCTATAGCAACTGACCACAAGCATAGCATCGCCTTTGTAACGCGCCATGCAATCCGGCGCGCGTCAAAATATGCGCCGTGTTACGGCAGGGGCAGCCCGTCTTGATGCAGCCGCACCTTAGTTATATTTCATTAGTTCTTCCGTTAAAGAATTGAAATATACCGTCCATCGGAATAAGGGTATGAGCGCACTGCGGGGCTATTTCCTTTGGGCTAGAGTTTTAGGGTATTGCATAGCGCATTCATGGCCGAAGGCGGCTAACTAGGGCTTCTGGGGTGAGAGGCACCGAGTTGGACGTGACATAAGGAAGTACCGCTATCTCTTCTTATGTTTCCTTGGCGATCGAGTGCTTGGATTGTTTTGAGACCAAGACTGTTCGGAAGAACACCTGACTCGATTGCCGGGTTACGTAAAGGAGAGGGTAGAATGGCCGCAAGGATCGTTTATTTAAATGCCACACTGGTATTTTTGTTTGCCACGTCTGTAAGTGCCCTAGCCGCTGACAATGGCGTAAACGGCACCAAAGTAGCCTATCAGCAGGCGTTGGATGTACTCAACAATGCCCAGACCCCCATGGAAAAGAACGAGCTGGTATTCAGCGCCGCTCCTAGAGGAACTCTGGAGGCGAGCGTGAAAAAATACGGTCCCCTGACGGACTATTTATCCAAGGCCATCGGCAAAAAGATAGTCTATCAATATCCCGGCACCTGGGGTGTATACCAGGGGAAGATGCAGAAGGGCGTGTACGACCTCGTATACGACGGCCCGCACCTGAACGGCTGGCGAGTGGCCAGGCTCCAGCATAATATCGTGGCAAGAATACCCAACGACCTCGTGTTTGTAATAGTGGTGAAAAAGGGCAACACCCGGATCACCAGCGTGGAGCAGCTGGCAGGACGCACGGTATGCGCCCATGCCCCGCCGAATCTGGGTACGCTGACCTTATTGGCCAAGTTCGAAAACCCGGCACGCCAGCCGGCGATCGTGGCCGTTGACGGTTGGGACAACATTTTTAAAGGCATGATAGCTGACCAATGTGTCGCCGCGCTTGTTCCCAAAAACGCGTGGGAGAAGAACGACAAGGGCGGCGTTGTATCGAAGTTGATATTTAAGAGCAACCCTCTGCCTAATCAGGCGTTTTCCGCCGGACCCCGTATTTCAAATGAGGATCAGGCAAAGATCGCGCAGGCATTGCTAGCGCCTGCGGCCGCTCCTTATATCGAAAGCATAGTGAGTGAATACAATGCCACATCTTTGGTTCCCGCCAATAGGGATGAGTATGTTGTCCTGGGCGACTTGCTGAAAAACGAATGGGGTTACAATTAGCCAGCGTTGGTCGTTGCTTGAAAAATAGACTGCGTGTGGCATAAGGATGTGCCGTTATTTTTCAAACGCGATGTTTGGATTTTCGGGAAGGGTCGAGGTGAGGGGTTTTTCAGGGAGTTGTGCCGCGCTAGCCGCGGGTGTTAAAAGCTAATTGCGGGTCCCGCCCCGGCCGCTCTCGCGCATCCATGCGCTCCGCGGCACTCGCACATCCCTGTGCATCGGCCGCTAAGAAAGTACCCAAAGAAGGGCCTCCTATCTCTCGCCGCGCAAAAACCGCCCGGTCCCCTGCGCTCCTCGCCCCACCGGGGCTCCGCAACTCGCATTGCCGTATATTCGGCAATACTCAGACAGTGCTCGCGACACCTCCCCGGTGGGGCTGCGGTGCTCGGCGAGCGCTAAGGGGATGGTAAAATCTACACCCACACCCCCCGCGACACTACAGATATCAATGCCATGAAGACTTTAGCCTGGTAGGTTGGGCTG
>JANOTM010000174.1:0-3561 GCA_031416355.1 Gammaproteobacteria bacterium | reverse complement strand
CGTGGTCTTAAGCGAACGCACCGCCCATACCTGCCGGGAACTCGGTTTTACCACCGAACCCATGGTGGCGTCCGCAGCCAGCGACGAGGCAGTGGTGCAAACCCTTGGGGCATGGCGGGCACGGCAAAAATCCCTATAATCACTCTTGTCATGCCTCGCCGGTGACACACACTGAATCACAACGTAGGCCATTCCGTTATGACCAATGCCGATCACAAGCCACACACTGCCACGCCAGCGCCGAAAACTACCGCCCGCATAGCCGGTAGCTCCCTCGCCAGCGGACTGGCATTGATATTATCAACGATCGCGCTGCTGGCGAGTGCTTATCTTGGCTATACCTTCATCGAGAAACGCGGCATCTACCGCGCCGACATGTTCGACCGTCTCGACAAACTCGAAGACGCCAGCGCCCAGCAGCAGCAAACCATCGATGAGCACGCGCAAAAACTAGCGGCCCTGGAAGAAACCGAGACCACGCTTAAGACCGGCATGGAAAAGATGTTCAATGAATTCTATCGCGGACGCAGCGACTGGCTGCTTGCGGAAACCGAACAGTTGATGTTGATCGCCAATCACCGCCTGCAACTGGCGCACGACGTGCACCTGGCGCTCGAGGCCCTGCGCGCCGCCGATCAGCAACTGCGGCAGCTGGCCAATCCACGCTATTTGCCGGTGCGCAAGGCCGTGGCTGAAGAAATGGCCCAGTTGGAGGCCTTGGACCGCATCGATATTCCGGGGATGGCCGTGCGTCTCGGCGACATGGGTGCGCGCATCGACCGGCTACCCCTTACCCCCGAAACCCAGCGCGCGGCCGAAGAACGGGGCCGTCACCCCACCGACATATCGGAAAAGAAATCCGTGGCACGGGAAATGTGGGGTGACATCAACAGCCTCATCCGCATACGCCGCAGCGACGATCTGCGCAAACCCCTGCTGCTCCCGGAACAGCAATACTTCCTGCGCGAGAATCTGCGCCTCATGCTGTACGGCGCCCAAACCGCCCTATTACAGGGTAATGCCACCACCTTTGAGCAAAATATCCAAAGCGCGCGCCAGTGGCTCGGGGACTACTACGACATCAACGCACCGGCGGTGCGCTCGGCACAGGCCGATCTCGACCGAATGCTGAAGGCGCAGGTAAGTTCGACACTCCCGGATATCTCCGGATCGCTGGAACTGCTGCGCAAACTCAGCGGTAAAAAGGCCGGGCCATGAAGCTCCTGTTCTTTATCATTCTGGTTCTTTTCGGCGCAGTATCCCTGGCGCTGGTGGCGCTGGAAAACCCAGGCTACGTGCTGATCGCGCGCGAACCGTGGAGCATGGAGATGTCGCTCACGGTTTTTCTCATATTGTTCGTTATGGGCAGCGGCCTGTTCTATTTACTGCTGCACGGCGTGGTGCGCTTGTGGAACACCCCGCGCGAGGTATCGCGCTGGCGGCGCGGCCGGCGCGCACGGCGCGCGCGCGAGTCGCTGTTGCAGGGCATGATCGACTTGGCGGAAGGCAACTGGCTGCAGGCCGAGAAGAACGTGCTCTTGAATATTCATTCCGGTGATTTTCCTCTGGCCAATTATCTCATGGCCGCCTATGCCGCCCAGCTCCACGGTAGCCATGAAAAACGCGATGAATATCTTTCCCTGGCCCACCAACATGCACCGCAGTACGCGTTCGCCATTGGTCTCGCCCGGGGGCAATTACAATTGAGCGCGGGTCAATATCAGGCGGCGCTCGCAACCCTGACACAACTGCGCATTCATGACCCCAAACACGGCCGCGTGCTCGCCCTACTCGCCCAGGCGTATCGCGCGCTGCGCGATTGGGATACCTTGGCGAAACTCATACCCGAAATGCGTAAGCGCAAGGCCATGCCGGCGGCGCAGATCGACGCGTTCGAGCTCGAGGCACGCTATCAGTTGCTGAGGCTACCCTTGCCGACCGGCTCCGCCGGCGTCCTCAAACGTTCGTGGAATGCGGTGCCGCAGCACCTACGTCGGCATCCACCCCTGGTTGAGATTTACGTGCAACACCTGATTGAACAAGGGGAGATAGAGGAAAGCGAAAGTCTGCTGGCAGCGACTATAGAACATAACTGGAACGATCCCTTGGTGCGGCTCTATGGTCTGGTGATGGGACGTAATCCGCGTGCACAGATGGAAACGGCTTTAGAATGGCTAGCCCAGCAAGGCAACAATCCCAGCCTGCTTCTCACCCTAGGCCGCCTTGCACTACGAAATAACATGCCGGCCAAGGCACGCGACTATCTGGAAAAATGCATAGCCCTGAACGGCCCACTAGAGGCTTACCACGAGCTTGCTCTACTGCTGGAACAAACCGGCGAAAACGACCAGGCCATGGTTCTCTGTCAACGCGCCTTGGCGCTCTATGCCCAAGAAATACACGCCGACACAACGGCGCTACACACGCCAAGCGCACAGGGTCCGGAGCCAGTCACAGCACACTATGGTTACTGAAGTCCGCACTACGTCCGTTTTTGCAATGGATGTAGGGGGTAGATTTTGTCGGTGCTAGGGAGGCGCAATTCCGGCTGCAGGGTAATATGCTCGATACCATATTCCTGCCGCAATAAGGTCCGCATGGCGTCCAGCACTTCCAACCAGCGCGATAAGTCGCGCAACACCACGTGCGCCGACAACGCCGGCACGCCGGACGCCAAAGTCCAGATATGCAAGTCGTGCACCGCCACTACTTCCGGTATCCGCGCCAGGCGGTGTCCCACGACATTAAGATCCATCCCCGACGGCACGCCCTCCATGAGCACGTGCATGGCATCGCGCAGTAGTCGCTGGGTTGAATATAAAATGAGGGCGCAGATAACCAAGGATAATATAGGATCGATGGGTGTCCAGCCGGTAACATAGATCACCGCACCCGCCATGAGGGCGGCCACCGAACCCAGGAGATCGCCCATAACATGCAACAATGCGGCACGGATATTGAGATTCTTCCCGCCACGACTGAGGATCAAGGCCGCCGCGACATTAATAACCAGACCCACCAAGGCCACACCCATGACCATACCGCCCTGCACCGGGCGCGCCTGGTGAAAACGCTCCACCGCTTCGATCACAATAGCCAAGACCACCGCCAGCATCAACAGGCCGTTAAGCAGGGCAGCAATCACCTCGATGCGGGCTAAACCATAGGAATGCCGCGCCGATGGCGGCCTGCGCGCGATCCAGGCAGCCCCCATCGCCATGGCCAATACCACCGCATCCAAGAACATGTGGCCGGCATCGCCCAGCAGTGCCAACGACCCGGCGCGCAGGCCGGCGTATACCTCCACGAAAGCAAACGCCACGGTAAGAACCAGCACCCAGATCAAGCTGTGATTTGCAGGCTGTGCAGCGTGCGCGTGACCATGGTGATGGTCGTGGCGATGTTCATGTGCCATTGTTTGTGTCCCTAAGAGTTCCTAGAAAAATGATCGAACCTGGCTGCTAGTTTTCATTTTGTTGGACGTTCTATTGAGAATTACCTAAATACTTGACACACAGTGACAGTAACCATTACCGCCCCACCCTCACCCCGGCCCTCTCC
>JANOTM010000173.1:0-3194 GCA_031416355.1 Gammaproteobacteria bacterium | reverse complement strand
ACATCGGCGCTTTGTAAAAGTCTTTGCTCACTATGCAGCAATTGCCGCGCGCGCTGGCTCTCGGGGCCGAATTTGGCACGCTCGTATACTTGTTTGTCATAGGCGCTGATCAGCGGGTCGACGATCAGCGGAATACCGTGGCGGGTGCTGTAACGCCGGGCGGCGGCGATATCGCGTTGACGGAAACACGGCACGTGCACCAGGTCCGGTCGGGACAAGTGTTGCAGTCGTGCTTGTATGTCGGCGGTGACGCTAAGCAGCGGATAAAAATCGGAGACCGTCCAGCCCAGGGCGCGGTATGCCTGACGCAAGATACGATTGCGCGAGTAATCCGGATCGAACCGTCCCCACCACAGAACGCGTTTTTGGTGCGTGTTCATTCGTCGCCAGGGCCGGCCTTACGCGCGCTTTGGAAGCGTTCGCGGGTCTTGGCCAGGCGTATGAAACGCTGGAACGCATACATGTAACTCACCACGATACCATCGATGCCGTTGACGAATTCGCGCCGCATGATGTACGACTTGAGGAAGGCCAGCGGCGGCGTAAGCAAGAGCTCTAACAAACTGGGATTACGGCCCTTACGGTAGCGATCCTGGGCCTGGGCGCTGGAATAGAAGTTGACCTTGTCCACGTGGTGCGTGAGGGAGCGAAACGAACGGTGGTGTACCATGCCGGCTAAGCGGCCGACTTTTCCGTCGCGCACCTGCACCGTATCGTGCACCGGGCTAGGGCTAAAGCCGGCGTGGGACTTGCGGTAGAGCCTGACCGGATGGTGATGCGCAGTCCAGGGATGGGCACGGTCCTGAAAGTTATATAGCGGCAAAATAGGCACAGTATAGGCAATGCAATCAGGCTCACCGTGCTGGAAAAGCGCCGTGATCTCGGCGCGCAGCGTGGGGTTGATTTCCTCGTCCGCGTCTATGTTGAGCAGCCAGAGGTTGCGACACAGGGACTCGCCGTAGATCTTCTGCTCACCGTAGCCGGTCCAGGCACGAAAGTGGGTCTGGACGCCCAGGGCGGTGCTGACTTTGACGGTGTCATCGTCGCTACCGCTGTCGATGACGTGGACTTCGTCCACCCAGTCGCGCACGCTCAGTATCGCCAAGGGAATCCGGTCAGCCTCGTTTTTGGCGATAATGAACACCGACAGGGGTAGTCGTGTCATGGCTCAGCGAGGCATATTGTGCAACATATTGGTCCCGTTCCTAGGTACAATAATGGCGATGTATCGCTTTTCATGGGTAGCCTCCAAGCTATTCTAACCGGAAAAGTCTCAGCATACCCATGGTGGTCGCACTGAAAATTTGCTCCTGCATTTGCCTCGAGAGGCCTTGCGTCAGTACTTCCGCCATCCCGGCGCCTGTTCCCGACAGCGCTCTACCTCGTCCATCCATGGACTCGCCGGCGCTTGTTCCCGACAGCGCTCTACCTCGCCCATCCATGGGCTCGCATGGCGGTCGGGATAATACGTGGTGAGAATACTCTATAGTTTGCTGCTGTACCTGCTACTACCGGTGGTGCTGGTGCGTCTGAGCTGGAAGGGGATGCGCAATCCCGCCTATAGGCGACGCTGGCCGGAACGTCTAGGCTTTATCCAGCCCCTGCCCCAGCCGGGCACTATCTGGCTGCATGCGGTGTCCGTGGGCGAAACCCGCGCCGCGGTACCCCTGGTGCGTGCGCTCATGCAGCGCTATCCCGGCAGACGCCTACTGATTACCACCATGACACCCACGGGTTCGGCGCAAGTACGCGAGCTGTTCGGCGATGCGGTGGCGCACTGCTACGTCCCCTACGATTTGCCCGACGCGGTGCGGCGCTTTCTCGATCGCACTCGCCCGGACCTGGCGTTGATCATGGAAACCGAGCTGTGGCCCAACCTGTTCCATCAGTGCCATGAGCGCGGCATTCCCCTGTTGGTGGCGAATGTGCGTATGTCGGAAAAATCCATGGGGCGCTATCTCACGTTTGCCGCCCTCACCCGGGCGACGCTACAACAAGTGAGTCTGTTCGCGGTGCAATTCGAAGCCGATGCCCTGCGCCTGCGCCGCCTGGGTGCTGCGCCGGAACGGGTGCGTGTAACGGGCAGCATCAAGTTCGATATCCATAGACCCCCCGAGCTGGAGACGCAGGCACAGGCGTTGCGATTAGCCTGGGGCCGGGATAGGCAGGTATGGTTGGCCGCCAGCACCCGCGAGGGTGAGGAAGAGGCGGTCTTGGCGGCGTACCGCAGTCTTAAAATACGCTTTCCGTCCTTACTGTTAGTGCTGGTACCCCGACATCCGGAGCGCTTTACCGCGGTGGTGCGCCTGTGCCGTGACGCGGGTTTCGCCATCGCCCTGCGCAGCGCCCAGCTCCAGCTACTACGACCGCCAGGCGAGCCCATGGATGGACGAGGTAGAGCGCTGTCGGGAACAAGCGCCGGGATGGCGGAAGTACTGACGCAAAGCCTCTCGAGGCAAACGCAGGAGCAGTTTTCAGTGGGCCCGGCCACGAACATCCTGGTGGGCGACACCATGGGCGAGCTAACGCTCTTTTTTGGCGCCGCGGATGTGGCGTTTGTGGGCGGCAGCCTGGTGCCCACCGGCGGGCACAATATCCTGGAGGCGTGCGCCGCCGGGGTACCGGTGGTGTTTGGTCCACATATGTTCAATTTCGCTGAAATCAGCCGTCTTACCGTGGAACGTGGCGCCGGCCGGCGGGTGTCGGACACGGCTGATCTGGCCGTGGCCGTGGGCGCCTATCTGGCCGATGGCCCACTGCGAATGGCCACCGGTGCGGCCGGACGACGCATGATAGAGGAGAACCGAGGCGCCCTGGCGGCGAATCTGGGCTTGATCCAGACCTTACTCCCACCGTGACATCCACGCGGGCCGGACCGGAATACGGTTTTGTACTATGCCGCTTCCTGTTAGACTTCACGGGCTTTTCCCTTGTAAGTAAACGATTTTCTCCGGATGCTCTCGGCCCCAGGACGAACCAATATTGAACACTATGGCTTATAAGCAGGAACGACAATTCGGTCTGGTGTTCGCGGTTTTTTTCACCATCGTGGCGTTTTGGCCGCTGTGGCCGCTATGGCCCCGGCCTGGGCCGAGTCTCTATTGGCTGATGGCCGCCGCGACGAGCCTGGGGTTCGGTCTACTCTGGCCGCGTGCACTGGCGCCACTTAACCGGGCATGGCTGGCCCTGGGCCA
>JANOTM010000172.1:0-1614 GCA_031416355.1 Gammaproteobacteria bacterium | reverse complement strand
CTCGGGGCGAGCGCCGCCGAGGCCAGCATCAGTGTCAGCCAGGGGATGTCGGTCAATGTGCGCTTGGGCGAGGTGGAAACGGTGGAACACACTCTCGACAAGGGAATGGGTCTTACCGTGTACATCGGCCACAAAAGCGGATCCGCCAGCACCTCGGATCTGAGCCTGACGGCTTTGCGCGACACGGTGCGCGCCGCTGCCAGTATTGCGCGTTATACCGCCGCGGATGAATTTTCCGGGCTCCCTGACCGGGAGACCTTGGCCACGACCTTACCCGATCTGGATCTTTATCATCCGTGGAATCCCAGCATGGATACCGCCATCGCCATGGCGCGCGTCTGCGAGCAAGCGGCGCGCGATGCCGATGCGCGCATCCAGAACTCCGAGGGTGCGTCCCTGTCCAGCCATGAAGGGCTGGAGGTGTACGGCAACTCCCTGGGATTTATTGGTGCGGTAACGTCGACTCGCCATAGTCTCAGCTGCGCCGTCATCGGCCAGGATGCCAGCGGCATGCAACGGGACTACTGGTACACCACGGCGCGTGCCGCCGCCGATCTGGAAGCGGCGGAGGCGGTTGGCCTGCAGGCGGCGCGACGTACCGTCCGGCGCCTGGGTGCGCGCAAACTCAAGACCCGCCAGACACCGGTGATCTTCGAGGCCCCGGTGGCGTCCAGCCTGTTGTCGCATTTTATCAGCGCCATCCGCGGCGGCAGCCTGTACCGCCAGGCGTCGTTTCTGCTGGACCACCTGGGCAAGCCGGTATTTGCGCCGCAGGTGCGCATCTACGAGCGGCCGCATCTCAAGAAAGGCCTGGGTAGCGCTGCCTTCGACAACGAAGGCGTGGCGACCCAGGATCGTGACCTGGTGCAGAACGGCATCTTGCTGGGTTATGTGCTGGATACCTACTCGGCGCGCAAGCTCGGCATGAAAACCACCGGCAACGCCGGCGGTGTGCACAACCTGAGCATAGAACTAGGGCAGCGCGATCTGCCGGCACTATTAAAAAATATGCACACGGGATTGCTGGTGACCGAACTCATCGGTTTTGGCATTAACAACGTGACCGGCGATTACTCCCGCGGCGCCGCCGGCTTCTGGGTAGAGAACGGCGAGATACAATACCCGGTGGAAGAGATTACCGTCGCCGGTAATCTCAAAGACATGTTCCAACACATCAGTGACATCGGCAACGACGTGGACCGGCGCGGCAGCACCCGTACCGGCTCCATCCTGATCGATAACATGACCGTGGCCGGCGGTTAGGCCCTTGAACCTTGGGGTCGGGTAGCGGCTAAGTTAGCCTTTCTTTTTCGACTGCGTTGATAAAAAGCCGCCGCCTTCATTCTATTTCCGCACATGGCCATACCACACCAGCGGCGCGTACGGTTCTTCGCTGTGTCGTAGTGATGTGTTCGGGGTTGCAGGTTTTTTGTGCCGTGGGTGGTAGCGGCGCCGAACCTCCGGTCGCACCGGTTTACCTCGAGTATCTCGCATAATTCCCACCGCAAGTTTGGTTTTGGTCTCAAGCCTATGCCGCTTATACCCGCGTCGGTGTAAGGTTCGTGATACTTCTGCGACAAATGTAGGCCTACACTTTCTACCGATGCGGTCCGC
>JANOTM010000171.1:0-6095 GCA_031416355.1 Gammaproteobacteria bacterium | reverse complement strand
ACGGGGCCCAGCTTTCGTCCAGGCTTACTCGACGGCAAAGCCCTTGGCTTTCCACTCCGGTATACCGCCGCGCAACCAGTAGATGTTCTTGTACCCGGCCTTGACAGCAACTACGCTGGATTTGTAACTCTTCCAACACTCGCCCGCGTTGCAGTACAAAATCACCGGCGTGTTCTTGTCCGCGGGCAACTTCGAAAGATCAAAGCTGTCCTGGCTCGCATCGAAGTTCACGGACTTAGCGCTCTTCTCCTTATAGGGAATGCTCACGGATCCTTTGATGTGTTGCTCGACATATTCATTGGCGACGCGTGTATCGACGATCAACACCCCGCTCTCCACCATGGCCTTCGCCTTTTCGGCCGTAACCACCGTCGTCCCGGGAAGGGATTCGGGCGTTAGAACCGCCGCCAAGGCAGGGGCGGGAAGCGCAATAGCGATAAGTCCGGCAAGGCTGTAGAGAGACTTTCTGAATTTAGCAATAACGTGAGACATGGCTGATGACCCCTTTAACAAGTTGAGTTTCAAAATTTCCCCTTGCCCTCCTGTGCAATACTGGCCAAGCTTCGTGCTCAGCCGCGTTTTTCTTGCATAGCGTGTACCCATCACACAGCTCCTCGTTGTTCGGTCTCGCCGGCGGTTTGTGGTACCGGCGCCAGGTCTTCGGGCGTGACCAGTTTCTCGACATTAAGCAGCACCATCAGTCGATCGTCGATTTGTGCGAGGCCATCGATGAACCGGCGATTTGCGTGCCCTTCAAATTCCGGTAACACCCGTCGCTGATCGTAGTCGACGTTGATCACGTCGCTCACGGTGTCGACCAGGATACCGGCCAAACGGCTGCCCACATTGACGACAATAATGACCGTGGAGCTGTCGTGCTCCAGCGCGTCAAGCCCGAACCGCAGACGCAGGTCAATGACCGGGACGATCGCTCCGCGCAGATTGAGCATGCCGCGAATGTACGACGGGCTGCTGGGCAACGGGGTAACCTTGGTCCATTCCCGGATCTCCTGGACCTTGCTGATGGCAATGCCGTAATCCTGATCGCTCAGGCGAAAGGTCAGACACAAGGTATCGGTATTTGTCTGTGCCAGGTAGGAATCGACCGCTGAGGCTGTTTGCATATCTCTCTCCTTATTAATGCAGGGCGCGAACTGGGGACGACGACTGGGATGCGGGCCGGTTGACCGCTGCCGATTGGGTCGAATTCAGATTAAGTAACGGCGCCGAGACGGCGCCCACCAGTCCCCCGACATCCAGGATCAGGGCCACCGTGCCGTCGCCGAGTATGGTCGCGGCCGAGATGCCGTCGACACGGCGATAATGCGATTCGAGACTCTTGATAACGATCTGTTGCTGGCCCAGCAGATCGTCCACCAGAAGCCCGGCGCGCCGCCCGTTGGCTTCCACCACGACCACGATCCCGGTATTAATGTCGTCGGCTCCGGGCGTGCCGCCGAACACACGCCGTAACCGGATTAACGGCGCGTATTCCTGGCGAAACTGGAATATTTCTTCGCCACCGGGCAGACGGCGGATCTGTTCCGGCGCAAGCGCCATGGACTCAGTGATACTGGTGAGCGGTAAGATATAAGTCTGCGACCCGACCTGTACGCCCAGTCCGTCCAGGATTGCCAGCGTAAGCGGTAACCGTATGGTGAAGTGGGTGCCGTGCCCCGCTTGCGTGCGTACATCGATATTACCGCCGAGGGAATAGATGTTGTTGCGCACCACATCCAGACCGACCCCGCGTCCGGACAGATCGCTGACGCTGTCGGCGGTGGTAAATCCGGGAAGAAAGACAAGCTCGGCAATCTGTTCCGCCGACAGTTTGGTATTGGCCGCAACCAATCCACGCTCCACTGCACGCTTTAATATCTTATCCTGGTCCAAGCCACGGCCATCGTCTTCGATCTCGACGATCACATGGCCGCCGCGTTGACTGGCGTCTATGCGTATGCAGGCGATCTCGGGCTTGCCGGCAGCGCGCCGTTCCTGCGGCGTCTCGATGCCGTGATCCAGGCTGTTGCGGACCATGTGCAACAGCGGATCGCTGATGCGTTCGATCACGGTTTTATCCAGTTCCGTGCCTTCGCCGCTGATCTTAAGCTCGACCTGTTTTCCGAGCTGCTGACTGATATCGCGCACCAAGCGCGGCAGCCGATTAAACACAAATCCAATGGGCAGCATGCGGATACGCATGACGTTTTCCTGCAACTGGCGTAGATTGCGCTCGAGCTGGGCGAGGCCGGCGTTGAGCCGCTGGCCGCTGTCGGGCCCGAACTGCGCGACGGTCTGATTTAATATGGTCTGAGTAATGACCAACTCGCCGACGATATCGACCAGGGTATCCATTTTATGGGTACTGACGCGGATCGATGTACCGCGCGCCTTGGCCTGATCGGCGTCGCTGTCGCCGGCTGTCGCGCTCGCTGCCTTGGGAGCCACCGACTGATCCTGGATCGACTGTATTTCGAGCTCGCAATCATCCGCGATCCAGGAAAATACCTCGGTTATGGCGTCGCGCGTCACATTGCCAGACAGCTCCAAGGCCCAGCCGAGATAGCAGATCTCAGGATCCAGTTCGGCCCACGGCGGCAGGCGTCCCATATCGGTCTCAACATGTAACTTGCCCAGGGTCGAGAGTTCACGCAACACCCGCAGCGGGTCATTGCCGCTGAAAAACAAGTTGGCCTTGGGAATGAAACGAATGCGCCATGTGCCCGCCTTACCTGCGACGGCGCCAGTAGCGGCTAGGTCTATGCCCATAGCAGGCACCGGCGTGAGATGCAGTGCCTCGAGCTCGGCGGTGACTTCCTCGATAACAGCGGGATCGACCGAGCTACCGCTGCGGGCACTGGCCAGAAGAATTTGTAAACAGTCCACGGCACGCAGCAGCAGGCCGGCAATAGGCCGATCGACCTGGCGATGTCCGGCACGCACGTCGTCCAACAGGGTCTCCAGCAGATGCGAGAAATCCGTCACCCAACCGAAACCGAAAGTACCGGCGCCACCCTTGATCGAATGCACCACGCGAAAAATTGTATTTAAGACTTCGGGGTCCGAGGTCGTAGCCTGATTCGGCAATGCCGTAGACAGGCCCTGCTCTATTTGCAGCAAAGCCGATTCCATGGACACCAAGCCTTCGTGACTCTCGTCAAAGAAGGTTTGGTGAAATTGGTGGATATCAATGGCCATGCCGGTTAGCCCAGCACCTTGCGAACCACATTGATCAATTGCTCCGGATTGAATGGCTTGACTATCCATCCGGTCGCACCGGCGTCCTTCCCTTCCTGCCGTTTCGAGTCCTGGGACTCGGTAGTGAGCAGCAGAATAGGAATAAATTTGTACTCCGGCAGGGCACGCAAAGACCTTACTAAGGTAATGCCGTCCATGTTGGGCATGTTCACATCGGCGATCACCAGGTCGAATTTTTTGCTCTTGGCAAGCGCCAGCCCCTCTTTTCCGTCACTGGCTTGGAGCACTTCGTGCCCGACACTATGCAGAGTGAAGCTGACCATTTGCCGCATAGTCGCGGTATCATCCACCGTCATGATTGTTGCCATTTTCCATACCTCCGTTAAAACAATTCCACCGCAAGACCAGTGCCTGTTTCCGATGATGTCTTCGGTACCGTGGCTGTCTGCGGCCGGGAACCTGGACTAACAACGGGCGCATCCGAAACCGGCTGCGCCCCATCCTGCAGTCGCGCCAGCCAGCGGTCGTCTCCGGGTAGACGCTTGAGCAGACTCTTATCGAACGTAAGCGTATCCTGCATCAGACGAAACAACATACGGCGCAAGTCGTCCATGGGCTGGAGCATGCCGTTGAGTTTCTGGCTGGTGATGTCGTGGAACTGGAGGGAGATCACCACGTTCTGCACGTCTTGGGCGATCTCCTTGCTGATGGCGTTGATACTACTGACGGTGTCGGCCACCTCGCGGTTTTTTCCTTCCAGCGAGCGCGTCAGCTGCAGCACCTCGTTCTTGATTTCGACGGCGTGATCCACGTCGGCGGCGGACAAGGTGCGCATGTCTCCGTAAGTTTTGTTCAATCCGGTGCGTACCCCTTCCAGATGTTGACGAATACGGTCGCTGAATTCATGCGAGCGCTGGCTAAGGCGACGGATTTCTTGCGCCACCACCGAGAATCCGCGGCCTTCATCGCCGACACGCGCGGCTTCGATATCGGCATTGAGTGCCAGCAGGCTGGTCTGGTCTGCAAGTTTTTCCACATCCAGGAGAAAGCCATCTATGGCCTGGGCGCGCTTTTGTACGCCATCCAGTTCACGTACCATGCGCACCGATAAATCCGCTACCCGCACCACTTCGTCCGCCATTTTTGTCAAGCGTTCGTCCGAGACCCGGATAAAGTCTTTGAGCGACTGCGGCACACCTTCCATCATGGCGCCCTGAGTACCTTCCAGCAATTCCATGGCCTGGCGCGCCTGCACCGTGGCCTTGTTAATGATCGCCTGAAAACTGCTGGCGATGGTGGTCGCGGCATGTTCGGTCTGCTCGGTGACCGTATGAATTTGTTTACGCATGGACAGGGCGGCGTCGCTGTACTGCTGCGACACGTTCACCCAATGCAATAAGAGTTCTTCTAACCGGCGCTTCTGGTGTTCGCTCGCCATGGACTGCATCATCTCGTCCACCTGCGGCAGGATTTCGGCCGGGGTGGCGTGAGGCATGAGGTCCTCGACCTCCTGCTGTACGCTTGCGGCACGCTCAATTTCCTGGTCGGCCGCCAGCGCTGCGGACACTGCCAGCTTCTTCCGCCCCAGGGCGAGCAGCGCAATAATGCACATACCGAGCAAGACGCCACTACCAAACGCCGTCCAGAACGGCGCAAAGGCTGCGGCCCAAAACCAGGCGCCCGCGAGCCCCACCACCGGGGGCAACCACCAGGGGGTCTCGTAATGATGATTATGCAGGATGCGGATAAAATTCACGGGAGCGCTCATGTGGGGCTACCCACGAGGCTGGCTAGTCCCAGTAACCGGCAGGCCTGCTGTACCGGGGAGCTGATGGCACGCCAACGCATGGCCGTGCCTTGGTTATGCAACTGCCGGCAAAAGCCGGCCAGTACCTGCATGGCGGCGGCATCCACCTGCTCCACCTGGCCTGCATCCAACACTATAGACATGGGCTGCACCAGCACCTGACTTAGCTGCGCGTGCAGCGCGCGCGCCTGGCTGACACCCAGGACGGTATTGAATAACAGATGGGTTTCCCCATTCTTTTGCACTATTTGTACCGGTTCCGTCGTCATATCCCACCTCAAAAAATGATAGATACCAGCTCCGACGGGTCTGAGACGGCTACCTGAAATACACGCTACCTATGCTAGTAACGTCGCGGCCGTTTCACGACTGAGAGCTGCCATAAGGCAGTGCAATAGCTATGCCAATAGCCGGAAATCGAAGAAAATAAGCACCGGGGACTGAACATAAAGCGAAACCAAAGTTAGCGGGGGGCTGACACCGCTCTGGCCCCAAGATGGCACTAGGGAGCAACGCTAAGTAAGATTGCCATCCGCAGCGGCGAAACCCCATGCCGAGGGATACAAAAAGACCACACTACCACCGGCCCCGCACTCACGAGCCGATCATAATACTGGTCGCCTCTAACAGCGGTTTCCGGCATGCCGCAAGCATTCCTCTGGTTACCTGACGGAAATTTGACAAGGGATCGCTGTTCCAAATTTAGGGCAAGGCCACGAACAGCGATATACCCGCGATCCTTGCCGTTAAAAACCCATTTTCATGTAAAGCCGAATACAGGCGTCACAACCGGCGCGAGTGCTTTACGTTCTAACCATAAGAGTAATCTTATGGGCTTGACAAGCCTCAAGCTTGAGGTATACCCAATGGATGTGCAGGGTAATTACATGAAGACCATCCTTTGATGGGTTTTCACGTCAGTTCTGCCTTTCAGATGACTACAAAGCAATACCCAGTTAATACTTTCCAGCCTGTGCCCACCGAGATTAAATCCTCGCACAGCTACAGCTTGTGTAGATTTAGCAGCGCTCGCAGGAATTAAAAGCACGCTGGCCAGCGTAACGAACTGCTCGATGTTCTCGTTCGACGC
>JANOTM010000170.1:0-2224 GCA_031416355.1 Gammaproteobacteria bacterium | reverse complement strand
CGTGGCTATCGGCTGGGTCGTCCGGGTGCAGCCAGGTCTTTAAGAAGTCTTCGAACTTGCCGAGCTGGAAGAAATAATGTTCCGAGGCTTTTTCTATGGGCGTGGTGCCGGACAGGACCGAGATCGGGTTCTTGAGGTCCGTGGGCGAGTAGGTGGCGCCGCAGTTCTCGCAGGCGTCGCCGTACTGGTCGGGCGTGCCGCAGCGCGGGCACTCGCCTTTGATAAAGCGGTCCGGCAGGAACATATTCTTGATGGGGTCATAGGCCTGCTGGATGGTGCGGCGTACGATGTATCCATCCTTATATAGGCGCTGGTAAATAGCCCTGGCGATGTCACGGTTCTCGTCCGAGTCGGTGGAGCCGTAGTGATCGTATTCCACGCCGAAATCGGCGAAGTCGCGCACATGTTCGGCGTGCACGCGCGTAATTAATTGTTTCGGGGTAATGCCTTCCTGCTGGGCGCGTAGCATGATGGGGGTGCCGTGGGTGTCGTCGGCGCATACGTACCAGCACTTGTTGTCAGGCCCCTGCATTTTCTGAAAGCGCACCCAGATATCGGTCTGGATATGCTCCAGCATATGCCCCAGATGGATAGGTCCATTGGCGTAGGGCAGGGCGCTGGTGACGAGGATTTGGCGTTTCTTGTTGGGCATGGCGGCGATGGTAAATGAAAAGGCCGTCACCGGGAGGGTAGCGGCCTTGAGCGCGTAAGGTAGCAGTTTTGCAGTGGCCGGGCTAGGGTTGTGGCTTGCAGACCGGTATCTGTAGGGTGGGCACCGCCCCCCAGCATGTGCCAGCTGGAACCGTGCATGGTGGGCGGTGCCCACCCTACCTCGGCTGCCGGTATCTCGACTACTTTAGCCCATCTGTCCTACGGAATAAGTCGCTGATGTCAAGCCGAATACATGACTTTTTTGGTCGGTCGGTGTAGCATTGCCGGCCCTGTAGGCCACACGTTATGTAGCGTGCTCGCCCTGAACCCTTATTTTATTTTGGAGAGTTTTCGATGGCGGATGTAACCCAATTACAAGTCGAGACGGCCCTTAAAGAGATGGTCGATCCGTATTTGGAGCAAGACCTGGTTACGGCCAAGTGTATAAAGAATATCGGCGTCGAGGGCGGCAAGGTCACCCTGGACGTGGTGCTGGGTTTCCCGGCCAAGGGCTATTTCGACAGCCTGACGGCGAAGCTTAAGGAAAAGGTCAGCGCCATTCCGGGGGTGAAGGAAGTGAGTATCAAAGTATCATCCAAGATCGCCTCCCACGGGGTACAAAAGGGCGTGAAGCCCATAGACGGGGTCAAGAATATTATCGCCATCGCGTCCGGCAAGGGCGGCGTGGGGAAATCCACGGTGGCAGTGAACCTGGCCCTGGCCCTATCCGTGGAAGGCGCGACCGTCGGCATACTGGATGCGGACATTTATGGTCCGAGCCAGCCGCGCATGCTAGGCACCAGCGCCAAACCGGAATCCACCGATGGCAAGAAAATGGAGCCGGTGAGCAGCTATCATCTGCAATCCATGTCCATAGGCTACCTGATCGACGAAGAAACCCCCATGATCTGGCGCGGTCCCATGGTGACCCAGGCGCTGGAGCAGTTGCTGAAGGAAACCAACTGGAAGGACCTGGACTATCTCGTCATCGATCTGCCGCCGGGTACCGGCGACATCCAGCTGACCCTGGCGCAGAAGGTGCCGGTGACCGGCGCGGTGATCGTGACCACGCCCCAGGACATCGCCCTGCTGGACGCGCGCAAGGGTCTCAAGATGTTCGAGAAGGTGGAGATACCGGTGTTGGGGGTAGTCGAAAACATGAGTACCCACATCTGCTCCAAGTGCGGTCACGAAGAACACATCTTCGGCCAAGGCGGCGGCCTGCGCATGGCCGAGCAGCACGCGGTGGACTACCTCGGCAGCATCCCTCTTGACATCAGCATCCGCGAACAGACCGACAATGGTAAACCCACGGTAGTGGCCGATCCGGAAGGCCGCCTGAGCGGCATCTACCGCGACATCGCGCGGCGCGTGGCGGCCAAGCTGTCGCAGCAGAAGAAAGACTTTAGTACCAAGTTTCCGAATATTGTTATTCAGAATACTTGAGACCCCGGCCAAGATACTTAGTTGACCGTGAACAATAAATAACAATGAGCATTAAATCGGATAAATGGATCCGGCGCATGGCGCAGGAACACGGCATGATCGAACCGTTCGAGCCGGGCCAGGTGAA
>JANOTM010000169.1:0-5359 GCA_031416355.1 Gammaproteobacteria bacterium | reverse complement strand
GTCAACGCCATTTTCGCCGAGGATGATTTACCCGGCGACCAGGAAAAGTTTACCGCATTGAACGCGGAACTGGCGCGAAAGTGGCCGGTTCTGACAGAGAGGAAACCGGCGCCACCGGATGCAAAAGAATGGGAAGAGGTTGCGGGGAAAATCAAATTTCTCGAGCGCTAAGTGTGAGCGCCTCTGGACATAGCGGCACACTCCATGTTGCCGCCATCTAACTCTCGGTGATCCCTATTTTTTTCCTGGGCCCTGTTCTAGTCCCGCTATCAGCTTATCCGCCGGGATATAACCCGGTAGTACCCGCCCGTTATCCAACACGATAGTAGGAGTCCCGGTAATGCCGACCGTTTGACCGAGCTGGTATATCGCTGCTACCGGGTTGTCGCAGGTCTTCATCTCCAAGGCGCCGCCTGCCTTGGCGATCCCCACCGCTTTCACGCGATCCTTGGCACACCAAACCGATACCGAGCGCTTGTAGGTTTCGGACTCCACGCCGGAACGGGGGTAGAGCAAGTAACGCACCTTGATGCCTGCCTTGATCAGTTGCGGGACATCATTGTGCAACTTGGAACAATAAGGGCAATCCACGTCGGTAAAAACAGTAATCGTATGCTTGGCTTGAGCCGGACCCATAACGATCATGTTTTTTTCCCCGCTGCGTTCTATGGCGGCAAGTATTCTTTTTCCGCGCTTTGTATCGGTTAAATTGATACGGGTGGCCAGCTCCACGAGATCACCGGTAAACATGTATTTTCCATCGGCGGTGGTATAGACCGTTTCGCTACCCACTATCACCTCATACAACCCAGGGACCGGGGAAGGAACGATTTCATCGATTTGAAATTCCGGTAACTGACTGGTCAGCTTTTGCTTGAGTTTGTCGGTATCCGCATCGGCCCACGCCGGTATCGCAGTGAGCAAGGCCCCGTATACACTCATACCTATTAATAATGATTTGATCACTGAAAAGTCTCACAAGATGGAGGTTGATTGGAAAAATCGTATATTACAGGAGAAATATGGCAGTAGTAACGCGCTGACCTAAAACTCGCAATGACCGATTCGACACGCGACGCCACCTTTAATTCATTAAAAAGAGCTCCTTATTATCAGGCAAATCATCAGTGCGCTGGCTCAATCGCGAAAATTGGTGTACTGCAAGGCTTGGTTGAGTTTTTGTTTGCGTAACAAGGCCATCACCGCCTGCAGATCATCGCGCGACTTGCCTGTCACGCGCACTTGCTCGCCTTGGATGGCGGCCTGCACTTTAAGCTTGGATTCTTTGATAATTTTAACGATTTTCCGCGCCAAGTCGGTATCGATGCCGTGACGGATACGTATCTCTTGCCGCGCCCTACCCAGCGAGGATTTTTCTATCGGGCTCTCGTCGAGACAGTGAAGATCAACCGTCCTTTTAGTAAGCTTATTGTGCAGTATATCGCGCACCTGCCCGATCTTAAATTCATCATCCGCATGCAGGGTTAGCAGCCATTCCGCCTGGTCGATACGCGCATCCGATCCCTTAAAATCGAACCGGCTGGCAATCTCCCGATTGGCCTGGTCCACGGCATTATGCACCTCCTGGCTATCCACTTCTGAGACTACGTCAAAGGAACTCATGGCAAAACCGTCATATATGGTTAAATATCATTAAGTTATACGTACTATCGTTACATACTTCGCCCTGATGAGCGTTACCCATACAACAGTCATTGCCTACACTTAGAGAATTAATGTCCTAGTGCTATAGGTGGCCGAATACGGCACAGCCTTTGCATACTCTAAAGCATCATTACTTGAAAGACATACGTTGCCCATGAAAGCACTCGATGGCGCCCTTACCTCTGCCGCCGCGCGCACAAAACCCGTGCGTCTTGCGAGCATGCTGGGTCTAGACAGCATCCGCGGACGTAATTTATACATCGCGGCATTTTTCTTAATCAGCCTGCTGATCGCAGCGCTGGTGGCAAACCAATACGTCAAGACGACAGCGACTAGCACCTCCACCAAACTCAGCAACCGCGCCCAGATAAGCGAGGTAGTGCGCAGGTTAAGCAACAACATCTGGCTCGCCGAGAATAATCTGCAACGTTACATGTTGCAACCCGATGAAGCCCTACACCTGACGACCGTTGCGATGCTGGACCGTATGCGCATGGACCTGGAAACCCTGCCCAAAGATCAATGGATTGCCCAATCATCCAAGACCGCGAAAGACGTGCATACACTCATCACAGCGCTCGCCCGACTCCGTGTCGAAGTCGACCGGCTTATGATTATGCGGACCAACCCCAGCGAACTCTACCCAGCCATACCTGTTATTTATGGCCAGTTGGTGCCCGCCAATATTTCGTTTTACAACACCGCTACCCTGGCCATGGACGATGCCGATCTCTTGAGCGATATCCCGGCGCAACAACAGGTCTATCGCCAGTTCGCCGCAGTACGCCACACTTGGACCATGATGATCCTGTCGTTCCGGAGTTACATGTCGTTCCGATCCGGTCTATTTCCCGGCGATTCCCAGGCCGGTGCGCGTACGCAATTGCAACACATAGATAACTATAATGAATCCGTCAGCGGACAACTGGACCAGTTGGCAGAAATGGATAAGCGCGGCCTGCTGGAATTTCAGCAGACCGATACATTGCGTACACTACGCATCGAGCAAAAAAAATGGCGTAAGGCTTACGAACAGGCGGTAGCGATTCATAACTCGAACACTTGGCGCGCCGACGTACCGGCACTCCAAAATATCGTCCAGCCGCTGTTTCTGGAGATATGGGCCACCCTGCGCGGCCTGGAAAATAATCTGCTCGCCGGATCCACCGACGACATGGCACAGATGACGCAAATCGCGAGCACGCTCTCCGCTACCCTGTGGGTCGTCTTTCTTACTGTCATGACCATGACCGCTATCTTTTATCTGTTGATCGAACACACTATGCGGCGCCCCTTGGCGCGCGTGGTCCATGCCCTTAAAGCCGAGGCGCGCAACGAGACGCACATCAAGGTGCCCGCGACCCAAACCAGAGAGACCGACGATCTGATCGAGGCCTTTGATCTCATGCGCCAGCAGGTGCGCACGCGTCAACAGCGCTTGGAGACCATACTAGGCAATGCCGCCGAAGGCATAGTGACGTTCGATGCCGCCGGCATAATCGAGAGTCTGAATACCGCCGCCGTGCGCTTATTCGGTTATATGGAATCCGAGGCCATAGGCAAGGACATCAGCCTGCTTATACCGCCTATCGATGCGCGTGATAAACGTGACGGTTACGTGGAGCATTTCATGCGCGCGGAAATCCAGCGTCTTATCGGCCACGAAGGCGAAGTCACCGGTCGCCATAAAGATGGCACACGCTTTCCCATGGCCCTCAAGGTGAGCGAGATTATGCTGGAAGGTAAACCGCTGTTTACCGGCTTGGTCTCGGATATCAGTGAACGCAAGGCCCTGGTGGAACACTTGAAATCCATGGCCGAACACGATGGACTCACGGGCCTGTATAACCGCAGCTATTTCCAAACGGAACTCGAACGTTCAGTGGAAAGGGCGCGCCGCAACGGCCAGACCTATGCCCTGCTCTACCTCGATCTGGATAATTTCAAGTACGTCAATGACACCTTGGGGCACGCGGCGGGCGACCACCTGCTTATCGACATTGCCGGCATACTGAGCAAACGCGCACGCAAAAGCGATCTCATCGCGCGCCTCGGCGGTGACGAATTCACCATACTGTTATTTGACGTACAGGCGGAGCAGGCCGTGCATGTGGCCGATTCGTACCGGCAGGCGCTCTCGGATTATGTGTTCAAACACGGTTCCGAGCGCGTGGACATAGGATGCTCGGTGGGTGTAGCCATGGTTACTAACGCCACGCTATCACCGACCCAGGTCCTTTCCCACGCCGACATCGCCTGCCACCTGGCGAAGCGCGGTGGACGCAATCGCGTGCACATTTTCAAATCCGCCGACGAATCCAGCGTCAACGCCATGTCACTGGACATGGGTTGGTCGCGACGCATCCGGGAAACCATCGAAAACGGACGCTTCGCCCTCGCCTGCCAGCCGATTATCGACACCCGCACGCGCACCATTGAATCCTATGAAGTCCTGATCCGCATGCTCGACGACCAGGGCGAGATTATTCTACCCGGGGGTTTTATGCCGTCGGCCGAACGCTTCGGTTTGGCGGTGGAAATCGACAAGTGGGTTATCGTTAAGGCCATCGAGACCCTGACGGAACAGCGCAAGACCCTGCCCAATCTGCGTTACTCCATTAACCTTTCCGGCCAGACGCTTTCCGATCATTCGGTGTGCGATCTTATTCTCGATACGCTAACCCGCACCGGCCTGACTCCCTCCGCCATCACCTTCGAAGTCACCGAGACCGTGGCCATCGCCGACATGGCCCTGGCGGAGGCCTTTTTAGGTAAACTCCAAGGCATAGGCTGCCTCACCGCGCTGGATGATTTCGGCTCCGGCCTATCCTCCTTTGCTTATCTTAGAGACCTGCCGGTCAACTGCGTGAAAATCGACGGCCGCTTCGTGAAAAACCTGGCGGAAAGCCCGGTGGACCAGGTCATGGTCAAGGCCATGAACGACATCGCCCACGCCCTAGGCAAGAAAACCGTGGCGGAGTTCGTGGAAAACGAAGCCTGTTTCCAATTATTAAAGGAATATGGCGTCGACTATGCCCAGGGCTATCATCTGGGACGGCCGGATATCGTCTTGCCGTGCAAGGCCATTTCCGGACAGACGGATAATCAGATCGTTTGCCTGACGCCTGCTGTGCGTCGTAATCGTGCCTAGGTGCAACACTGGAGTATCTGGGTACCGGTCATATATCGGGTGGCAGTTGCCTGACCCGATGAGCGGATGCCGTCGCATTAAACGATTACCCGTTTACACAAGATTGAGGATGCCCTCAGGTCCGTACATTCAATGGCGTACATTCAATGGCGTACATTCAATGGGGTCCGCATTCAATGGGGTCCATTCAATGGGGTCACGTACATTCAATGGGGAACATTCAATGGCGTACACATTCAATGGGGTCCATTCAATGGTCTTCAATGGGGTCAGACTCCATTGATCCCTTCAATGGGGTCAGACTCCATTGATCCTAAACTTTTCAAATGGACTTCAATGGGGTCAGACTCCATTGATCCCTTCAATGGGGTCAGACTCCATTGATCCTAAACTTTTCAGACTTCCGGTCCCCACCTTTAGCGCTTGGTTCCACGCGCCTGTCCAGTTGCTTTTGTATACGTTTAAATCGATCGCTTCCCAGGACCCATGCTTTATTCGTCGCTTCCCGGATTGCTTCGAGACTGCTTTCAGGTAGGCGGTGCT
>JANOTM010000168.1:0-5497 GCA_031416355.1 Gammaproteobacteria bacterium | reverse complement strand
ACGATGTAAACGCCGCAGTAGTAAACCGCCAGCGTCGCAAGAAAACGGAATAGATCGGGATAACGCCGAGCGTGCCGCAAGGTATGTCGGGCGCGGTCGAATCCGGCCCGGATATATCCCTTGCCCGGTGGCAACGGCAGGGGACGTGCGCGCTCGGGTAACCACAAAAACGTAGGGATGGCCGCCAGTGCGAACGTCAGCGCGGTGATCCACATGGTGACGGGCACATATTGGGCTGCATCCTGACCTTGTTGCCGCGCCCACGCTATGTATATTAAACACGCACCCAACACCAACAGACCGCCCACATAGCCTAGGGTCCAGCCATAAGCCGACACCTTGCCCATATCCTGCGGCGCCGCGATCTCGGGTAGAAAGGCGGCGATGAGATTTTCGCCGGTAGAAAACATCAGGGTCGCGAGTACCACCAGCAGCATCGCCACCGCCACCTCTCCGGGCCCAATGCTCCCCAAAAGAGACGTAAATACCACGCAGCCCGCTGCCGACGCCATAAGGAAACGCTTTTTGTGCGCGCCGTGATCGGCGATCGCCCCTAATACCGGGGCGCTGAACAGCACCAACATATTGGCCGCGGACATGGCCAGCGTCCAAAGTAATGTCGCCGTACCCGAATCGTGGGCGCCCGCTACCACCCGTACAAAATATCCATTAAAGATGGCCGTCAACACCACCGTGGTATAACTGGAGTTGGCGAAGTCGAACATGGCCCAGGCAAAGATATCGCGGCGCGACGACGGGATAGGCGCGGGCGCATCGGAAATAGGAGGGGTCATGATCGAGAAAGAGTAACAGATAGCGCGCCCAGGCGGCAGTCACGCTGCGCCCAGAGACGGTGATTATCCCGCGAGTTGCGGAATAATAAAAAAATAGGCGTTTAGCATGTAGAGCCCGGACAAGATCAACACCAAGGCTCCGATGATTTCAAAGATTTTTTGCGACCGCCTAAGAGGTTGCAATGCCTCCAGCCATCCCACCGCCCAGGCCCCCAGAATAATGGGCAACGCGCGTCCCAAGGCAAAGGCCGACAACAGCATCACACCAAACCAGGGCGAACCGATGCCGGTCGCCACACCCAGCAAAATAACCAATGCCGGTGTGCACACGGGACATATGGCCACGGAAAACGGAATGCCCAGCAAGAACGCACCCCAGAGGCTGGTGGCACGCTTTACCCGCAGGTTGATCGCGGGTAAAGAAACCGGAATCCAACCCGGCCATATCAGACCCAGAACGATGAGCAACGGCCCCAGCAACAATCCCCATTCTCGGCCCAGTAGCTTCTGCGTCCACTGACCGCCGTAGCCGGCTATCAAACCCAGAAACGCATGGGTCATCAGCATGCCGAGTAAAAACATGGTGCCGAATACTACCGCCCGGCGGGTCTCGTGGGCCTTGGTAACATAGGCAAGCGCCACCGGAATCGCGGCCAGGGCGACCGGATTGAAGCTAAAAATAAACCCGGCCATGAAACCCGTTACTAGAGAGGCCAGGCTGGCCTGCTCTAAAGTATGGCGTAATGTTTCCGCATCCATAGGTTAGTTTCCCGTTTGCCAAATAAGTAAGGCGCCGCCCCACAGCAGCGCGGCGGTAATGTAAGGACTGGCGTCGGCTGCTCGACTGAGAAAGGCACGATGCGCCGCATCCAATCCGTAGGTGCTGTCCCAAAGCGTAGGCAGCGTAAACATCAGCGCAAATACCCAACCCGCCGCGGCCGCTATAAGCGGCCGCTGATTCAGCGCGCAGGCAAGCGCGACGATCAACACCAACGGTAGGGTGCAGGCAGGCAAGGTCCATCCCAGCTTGTAAGCTTGCGCCAAACCGGCATGGGCCGGCAGTAAACGAAAAAATTCCGCATGCGGCACTGGTAAATACAACTTGCGACTAATCAAATAGACCGCGCCTATGACACCCAACATAGCGATGGCGGCACCGGTAGAGAATTCCCCCCATCCTATCGCCGCGGCCGTTGCAAAAAGCACGGATAGCAACATCGCTCGTGATAGTAGCAACTGCATCAAAGCACGCCGACGTGGTGCAGCCCTACCGGCATGAGTGCGTGCCGCAAAAAGCGCGTGCGTGGCAATGGTACACGGCTCGAAAAAGGACAGTAGGCCCAGGACGCCTGCAACCAGGAGTAGCATGGCGTTCATGTAACGGCGTCGCCCCACGCGGCGTGCACAAGTCTTCGTGTTCCACGCCGCATCACAGCAAGCGTTTGCCGAGTTCGGCCCGCAGTTTTTTCACACTGGGCAAGGAGGTGTATACAAGCTTGCCATCTATGGCGACAGCCGGAGTGCACATGACCCCCAATTCCACGGCGTAATCCATTTCCTTTAAGATATCCACCTCGCGCCAACGGATGCGATCTATTCCCAACTCGTGCGCAACAGCGCTGAGCAGCGCCTTGGCACGTGCGCATTTACCACAGCCGGGAGAAGAAAACACCTCGACTTCGATCATGGCCTCATCCCTGTATCGGCTCCGCCACGTTGTTCTCCAAGGCCGCCAATATCGGGCACTGGTCCAAGGGGCGGGTCTCGTCATGACAAATGCCGATGAGATCGGTAAGCGCCTGCGACAGGCCGCGCAGCAGCCTTATTTTGTGCTCCAGTTGCAGTTTTTTCTCCAGCGCCACACTGCGCACGTCCCGGCAACACGCGGCGTCGCGTTGCTTCAGCGCCAGCAATTCGCCGATTTCCGCCAAACTGAAACCAGCCTGCTGCGCACGCCTAACAAAATGTAGGCGTCGCAGCGCCTGGCCGTCGTAGAGCCGGTAGCCCGCTGCGGAGCGTGCGACCGGTAACAACAGGCCCTGTTGTTCGTAGTAGCGCACGGTATCGGCGCTGACATCGGCCTGGCGTGCAAGCTTTCCTATGGTGAACATACGTGCCTCCTGATTCGTTGGCTATTCTAAACTCTAGAGCTGACACCAAAGTCAAGAAAAATGCGACGGCGAGAGAGTCACCTTGGCGTTCGACACTATAGTTGCTATGAATGTCATCGCCAGCACCCGCTAAATCCTTTACACTTTTAGCAACGGCGTCCAAAAGGCTAGGCGTCAAGTTGGGCAAGATTACTGACCCGACCGCTAAATAGTGCGTACCGCTTTTCTCCCTCTCCCTCTGGGAGAGGCCGGGGTGAGGGCAAACCACGGCAAAACCGGCCCTCATCCTGTCCTTCTCCCGGAGGGAGAAGAGACTGTGTAGCAGGCGGCGTGCACTATTTAATGGCCTCCTCAGTAACTCGGTAAACGACAAACCTGCACCGGCAGGCTGGCCTTATATTATGCCGCAAAACCAAGATCCCATCGCCACACCCAAACTGGGCAAGGGCATGATCTATATTGCCTGGGTGTTGGCCTTAGGTCTCATTACCTGGGGTTTCCAAGGCTGGCTGGAAAACGCGCGCAATCCCAATCGTCAACCTATCAGTGCGAGCGGCGCCGGCGGGCCCGAAGTCCGGCTGCTGCGCAATCGTTACGGCCACTACCATGCCAGTGGCAGCATTAACGACCAGGCGGTGGAATTCATGCTGGATACCGGCGCCACGGCAGTGGCGGTGCCGGACCGAGTCGCACAACGTTTGGGTCTGGTGCGCGGACCCGCCATGCAGGTCCAGACCGCCAACGGTAATGCCACCGCCTATGCCACGCGTCTCGACAAGTTACGTCTGGGTGACATCGAACTGCGCAATGTGCGCGCCCACATCACCCCCTCCATGGACGGCGACGAAGTGCTGTTGGGCATGAGTGTGCTCAAGTATCTGGACTTTAGCCAGCAAGGCGATACGCTTACCCTGAAACAACGCACAACAAACCAATAAGGGAGAGGACATGGAAAACTGGATCATCGAACTCACGGCACTGACCGACAAACTCTCCGGCCTGCTGTGGAAAAACTGGATCACCCTGGGCGTGCTGCTCGGTACCGGCGTCTATCTGACCGTGCGCATGCGCTTCGTGCAGCTGCGCGGCTTCGTGCATGCGTTTCATCTGGTGCAGGGCAAATACAGCAGTCACAAAGACGTCGGCGAGGTATCGCATTTCCAGGCCCTGTCCACCGCCCTATCCGCCACCGTCGGTACCGGCAACATCGCGGGGGTGGCCACCGCCATCGCCTTGGGCGGCCCCGGGGCGATGTTCTGGATGTGGGTGACGGCCTTCATCGGCATGGCCACCAAATTCACCGAATGCACCCTGGCGCTGAAGTTCCGCGAGGTGGATGCGGAGGGACGCGTGTCCGGCGGTCCCATGTATACCCTGTGGCACGGTTTGAAAATGCGGCGCCTCGCCACCCTGTTCGCCAGCTTCGCCCTGATCGCGTCCTTCGGCATCGGCAACATGGTGCAGGCCAATTCCGTGGTGGACGGCATTGGATTCATTTTTCCCGAGATGAAAGAATATGCCTGGCTCATCGGCGTGGTCATGGCGGTGCTGGTGGGTCTGGTCATCCTCGGCGGCATCAAGCGCATCGCCAACGTGGCCGGCATCCTGGTGCCGTTCATGGCGATTTTTTATGTCAGCGCGGCGCTGCTGGTGCTGGCCAACCACGTCGGCGACATTCCCGCGGCGCTGTTCACCATCCTCAACCACGCCTTGAATCCCTGGGCCGTGGGCGGCGCCGCCGTGGGCGAGGCCATCCGCTGGGGCGTGGCGCGCGGCCTGTTCTCCAACGAGGCCGGCCTCGGGTCCTCGCCCATGGCGCACGCCGCGGCACGCACCAACGAACCGGTGCGCGAAGGACTGGTGGCCATGATGGAGCCGTTCATCGATACCCTGGTGATCTGCTCCATGACCGGTCTGGTCATTGTCGTGACCGGCGCGCACCTGAGCCGCCCGGAAGACGCCGTGGGTGCCGCGCTCACCGCCTATGCCTTCGGCATCACCCTCGGACCGAGCGGCGCCTGGGTCGTGGGCATCGGGCTGATACTGTTTGCCTTCTCCACCATCATCGCCTGGTCGTATTATGGTGATCGCGCGGCCAAGTTCCTGTTCGGCGAACGCGCGGTACAGCCCTACCGCGTGCTGTTCACCCTGCTGGTGGTGGTGGGCGCCGCCGTGCCGCTGCCCTTGGTGTGGAACGTGGCCGACATCATGAATCTGTTCATGGCCCTGCCCAACCTGCTCGGCCTGATTCTGCTGGCCGGCCTGGCGCGTCACCTGCAGAAGGATTATTTTTCACGCCCGCACCGGCGCACCGACTGAAGACAGCGCTGGGGAGTCCTCCTTTCGTAGGTTGGGTTAGCCCGAAGGGCGTAACCCAACAAAACCCCGCCGACGCGGCGGAAGCACCTTTGCTGCTCCACCCGGTCCGCGAAAAGATGTCGGGTTACGCTGCGCTCTTGTCCCCGCATGGGGGAACCCGACCTACAAGAGTGACAGCAGTTAAATATAAACGCCTGGTTTGTAGGGTGGGCACCGCCCACCACAGCACGGCAACCGACGCTCCTGATGGTGGGCGATGCCCACCTTACCTCC
>JANOTM010000167.1:0-1990 GCA_031416355.1 Gammaproteobacteria bacterium | reverse complement strand
AGCAATGCCGCGAGCTGATCGGGCAACGATGGGTTGCTAAGATTATGCATGGAAATATTCACTCCCATGGTCATGCCGGTAAAGATTCTGTTATATCCCTCTTGCATGCCGGCATCGCGCCATGCGGCGAACTGCCCCAGGGCCGTATCCAGTACCCAGTGGGTAAATAAATTGATGAGCCCGGTTTTTTCCAGGAGAGGGATGAACACGTCCGGAGGGATCATGCCTTTTTCCGGATGTGGCCAGCGCGCCAATGCCTCGACACGCAGTATCTTTCCCGTCAGCAGATCTATCTGTGGCTGATAGAACAATTCGAATTGATTTTTCCTGATGGCGGCGCGCAATTCGGTGACCAGGGACAACTGTTCCTGCTGGTGGCCGTCCGCTTGGGCATTGTAAACCGCATACCCGCCCTGTGCGCGCTTGGCCGTATACATGGCGACATCGGCAAACTTAAGCAATTCATTTTCATCCAGGCTATGGTCGGGATACATGGCGATGCCCAGACTGCCCGCCGGCGATAGGTGATGCCCTGCCAGCTCCAGGGGTTTTTCCAGAGCCTCGATAATCTTTGCCGCTACCGCTATGGCGGACTCGCCATGAGTACCCGGCAGGATAATAGCGAATTCATCCCCTCCCAAACGCCCTACGGTGTCCGTCTCCCGCAATACCGCGCGCAGGCGTTCGGCGATGGCGATTAAAAATTGATCTCCCATATGATGGCCCAGGGTGTCGTTGATTTCCTTGAAGCGGTCCAGGTCCAGCATCATGATGGATAGGGGCTGGCTTTCGCGCTTGGCGCGCGCGATGCTGTATTGCAACCGGTCTTGGATGAGGGCGCGATTCGGCAGGCCCGTCAGCGTATCGTGCAAGGCCAATTGCTTGAGTTTGATATTGGCGGCGGCGAGTTCGGCGGTACGGCCATGGACGCGCCGTTCCAAATCGGCATTCAGAGTCTGAAGCTCCAGCTGATACGCCTCCGCTTGTTTCTTGGCGCGGTTGATTTCTTCGAAAAAAGTCGCATTCTCGATGGCGATGCTGACCTGGCTGGCAAATAACGTGAGCAGGTCGAGATCACGCTTGCTAAAGTCGCCACCGCCGATTTTATTGATGCCGACGATCCCACCGAGGAAATGGCGCTTACCGAATAAGGGCACCAGGATGAGGGTGCCGGCCTCTTTTTCCCATTTATTTTTTTCTTCATCGTTGAGTTCGTCGAGCACGCCACGCCACCACGGGCGCTTATGGCGCCAAACCCAGCCGCACACCCCGAAATCCAGCGGCAGGCTCTCGCCCACGATCTCTTCGGCGTTTTTTCCGAAGCCGGCGCGGTAGGTATAGTGCCGGCAATCTTCATCGAGTAAGGGAATCAAAACGGTTTCGGCCTGAATCAAGGACTGGGCACGCTGGGTTACCAGCTGGAATACGGTCTTAAGATCCAGCTCGCTGTTAACGACATGGGCGGTCTCGCTGAGCAGGGCGATTTCGGTCTCTCGATTGCGCAGTTTCTGCTCCAAGTCTTCTGTCGCCGAAACCGCTTTCCTACCCATGGTGTTCCCGTGTTTCCGATGTGCGATATAGCCCATCTGTATTCCCTGTGTTATTTAGATTGCCTTACCTTCGGTATAGGCATACATCGGATGCTTCGCATAGACATGTGCAACTTCGATGCCATTATGCATAACAACTTACACATGTGGGGCAACATAACTCGAGCGCCTAGGGAGTTCTGAATAAGTTGTCACTCAGGCCCTGTCACTGGCGCAGCGAGGAAGCTTCGAGAAATCCGATATCCAAATAGTTCAACGTCACCATGGTGTTACTAAACATAGCGACCTATATAACGCCTGGTTTGTAGGGTGAGGCGGAGTTATCACGAACACACTTAACGTGTGTTCGTGCCGCCGAACGGGTGCAACGGGTTTTGTTGACCCCGGGCTGGAAGCATCGCCCACCACACATGGCTGCGGCTGGCGCACGCTGGTGGGCG
>JANOTM010000166.1:0-15396 GCA_031416355.1 Gammaproteobacteria bacterium | reverse complement strand
AGGCGAGGAGCTTTCACAAAACGTGTTCTACACCGGCGCGGCGCCCAATCAGCAGGCGATCCCCGCGGTCGAGTACCTGATGAGCAAGGATGGCGGTGGCGCCAAACGCTACTTCCTGCTCGGCACCGACTATGTCTATCCGCGCACCACCAATAAGATCCTGCGCGCGTTCCTGCATGCCAAGGGCATTGCCGATAAGGACATCGAGGAGGTCTACACCCCGTTCGGCCATGCCGACTATCAGACCATCGTGGCCAACATCAAGAAGTTCGCTGCCGGCGGCAAGACCGCCGTGATCTCCACCATCAATGGCGATTCCAACGTGCCGTTCTATAAAGAGCTCGGGAACCAGGGCATCAAGGCCACCGAGATTCCAGTAGTCGCATTCTCCGTGGGCGAAGAGGAATTGCGCGGTATCGATACCAAGCCTCTGGTGGGCCAGCTCGCCGCGTGGAATTATTTCATGTCCATCAAGAATCCCGAGAACCAGGCATTCGTCAAAAAGTGGAAGGACTATGTAAAGAAGCACAATCTATCCGGTGGCGACAAGCGCGTTACCAACGACCCCATGGAAGCCACTTACGTGGGCATGCACATGTGGGCGCAGGCGGTAAAGAAAGCCGGCACTACTAATGTGGACGCAGTGCGCAAGGCCATGGCCGGGCAAACTTTCAAATCACCGTCAGGCTACACCCTGAAAATGGATGAGACCAACCACCACCTGTGGAAGCCGGTGATGATAGGCGAAGTCCAGGCCGACGGTCAGTTTTCCATCGTGTGGGATACCAAGAAGACTCTACGCGCGCAGCCGTGGAGCCCGTACATCCCGGGTAACGAAAAGAAAAAGTAAAACGCCTAAGGTAGAATAAGACAGAAGAGTTTTCCGGGGGCCGCGCGTCGGCTCCCGGAATCTTGCCCATCTATTTTGGATCAGCCTATGGCTCAGTCGGCACCAACGCCACCTATGAATCTGCGGCCGAAGGCCGCACCGATTTTCCCTGCCCAGTCGCCCGGTCGAAGGCCGCACGAATCACCTTCTCCCGCGTGCGGGAGAAGGTGGCCCGCAGGGCCGGATGAGGGAAGAGACCGCCCGGTTCCGGAATCCACCGCGATCAGGTGGGCCGGGCGGTCTCTTCCTTTGGGAGAGGGTGGCACTAAGGGCCGGGTGCGGGAGAGACCGTCCGGCCCATGGGCTCAATTCGTGGCGGCAACACGGCCGGGCGGTCTCGCGTGGATGCTCGCCACGATATTGGTATTCGCCATGGCCACAACCCAGGCCGTGGAACCCGCTGCCTTGACTGCCCTGGCGGGTGACGATAGCGACGCGAAAATCCAAGTCATACACCAACTGGCAATAAGCGATGATGTCAGTGCGCTTCAAGTGCTCGAGGCACTGGCCGCGGGCACGCTAGCTGTCGCCGGCGACGGCCGCGTGGTGATACAGCAAGATAGTAACATTCTTGATGCCGCCACCCTCCTGCCCCTTACCCCGGCCCCGGACGGGATTAATGCCATCGCCCTCAACAACCGCGTGCGCCGCGCCCTAGACTCGGCACTTTCGGCACTGCGGTTGATTTCACCCGATCGCCGCGTGCGGCTCGCCGCCGCCGAGGATCTGCAAAATCGCGCACATGAAGGTTTTCTGCCCTTACTCATCAAGGCCAACGACAAAGAAACCGACCCGGACATTAAAATTGCCCTACGCCTGGCCCAGGGCAATATTCTGCTAACGAGCAACGACCCGAGCGCGCGTCTTAGCGCTGCCCAAATGCTGGGTGAAAGCCCGCGCGCCGAGACCAAAACCCTGCTGCTGACACGCTTAGGCAAGGACGACACCGGCTCCCCGGTGGAGCCCGACGCCGAGGTGCGCGCCGCGATTCAAAAATCCATCGCCCACATCGACAGCCGGCTTGCCATGGGCGAACTCGTGGGGCGCATCTTCAGCGGCGTGAGCCTAGGCAGCATCCTTATACTCATCGCCCTCGGCCTCGCCATTACCTATGGCCTCATGGGCGTCATCAACATGGCGCACGGCGAACTGCTCATGATAGGCGCCTACGCCACCTTCGGCGTGCAGGTACTGTTTCAAAGCCTGTTGCCGGGCATGGCCGATTGGTACCTGGTAGCCGCGGTGCCGGCGGCGTTTATCGTGGCGGCCGTGGTGGGCATGGCGCTGGAGCGCGGCATCATCCGGCATCTGTATGGCCGTCCGCTGGAAACCTTGCTGGCCACCTGGGGTATCAGCCTCATACTCATACAGACCGTGCGCAGCCTGTTCGGGGCGCAAAACGTGGAGGTGGCCAACCCGTCGTGGATGTCCGGCGGTCTCACGGTGATGAGCAACCTGGTGTTGCCGTACAACCGCTTGGTCATTATTGGATTTGCCGTGGCGGTGGTGGTGATGGTGTGGGCGCTGCTGACACGCACCCGCCTCGGACTCTACATCCGCGCCACCACCCAGAACCGCGCCATGGCCAGTTGCATGGGCGTGCCCACGGGACACATCGACATGTGGGCATTCGGCCTCGGTTCCGGCATCGCCGGCCTGGGCGGTTGTGCCTTGTCGCAGATCGGTAACGTCGGACCGGAACTCGGCCAAGGTTATATCATCGATTCCTTTCTAGTGGTGGTGCTCGGTGGCGTCGGCCAGCTCGCCGGCACCATCGTGGCCGGACTCGGACTCGGCGTGGTGAATAAATTTCTTGAATCCTTTGCCGGCGCCGTGCTCGCCAAAATTGCGGTGCTGGTATTTATCATTGTCTTCATTCAGAAACGTCCTCAAGGCCTGTTTGCCATGAAGGGGCGTGCGACCGAGTCCCCATGACGGCGCCCACCGATACTCTCCCTCATCCTGCGCCCGCCATGTTGTATCGCGCGCGCGGCTGGTCCGTGCTCGCGGCACTTTGCGCCGTGTTCATGGTGGTGATCCCGTTGCTCAATCTGGCGGTGCCCGCGGATAGCATACTGAGCGTATCGGATTACACCGTGGCCCTGGTCGGCAAGATCATGTGCTACGCCATGGTGGCCCTGGCGCTGGATCTCATTTGGGGCTATACCGGCATCCTGAGTCTGGGGCACGGTGTATTCTTCGCCCTGGGCGGTTATGCCTTCGGCATGTATCTGATGCGCATGATAGGCGACGCCGGCCAGTACCATAGTCACTTACCGGACTTTATGGTGTTCCTCGATTGGAAGGAACTACCGTGGTATTGGCTGGGCACCGATAGTTTTGTTTATGCCCTGTTGCTGGTGGTGCTGGTGCCGGGCTTGCTGGCCCTGGTGTTCGGCTACTTCGCGTTCCGGTCGCGCATTAAGGGCGTATACTTTTCCATCATCACCCAGGCACTGACATTCGCGTTCATGCTCTTGTTCTTCCGTAACGAAACCGGATTCGGCGTCAACAATGGCTTTACCGACTTCAAGCGCATCTTGGGCTTTCCGGTGGCGGCGCCGGAAACGCGCATCGGCCTGTTCGTCATCACCGCCATGGCGCTGGTGGCGATGCTGCTGTTGTGCCGGTATGTGGTGACATCCAAACTCGGGCGCGTGCTGACCGCTATCCGCGACGCCGAATCGCGCGTCATGTTCCTGGGCTACTCGACGCTCCACTTCAAGCTGTTCGTATGGACCCTGTCCGCCGTCATGTGTGGCATCGCCGGCGCCCTGTACGTTCCGCAAGTGGGCATTATTAATCCGAGCGAAATGTCGCCGGCCAACTCTATCGAGATCGCCGTATGGGTTGCGGTCGGCGGCCGCGGCACACTCATAGGTCCACTACTGGGCGCGGGCCTGGTGAATGGATTGAAAAGCTGGTTCACCGTGGCGTTTCCCGAGTACTGGCTGTATTTTCTGGGTGCATTGTTCATCGCTGTGACGCTACTACTCCCCCAAGGTGTCATCGGCCTGCTGCGCCGCTGGAAACCGCGCCCATGACCACCACCGGTAAGGCCATGCCGGATGGCGATATGTCGGGCCTAGGCCACGTGCTGGATCCAGGCGTGGTCGATGTCAGCCATGGCGTCATTCTTTACTTGGAAGACATAACCGTTAGTTTCGACGGCTTCAAGGCGCTTGATCGCCTGTCGCTCACCATAGAGACCGGCGAGCTGCGCTGCATCATCGGCCCCAACGGCGCCGGTAAAACAACCATGATGGACGTCATCACCGGCAAGACCCGCCCCGACCAGGGCCAGGCCTGGTTCGGCCAAACTCTGGATCTCACCGAACTTACCGAAAACGAGATCACCCACGCCGGCATCGGCCGCAAGTTCCAGAAGCCCACGGTATTCGAAAACCATAGCGTGTTCGAAAATCTGGAACTGGCCCTGGCCACGGACAAACGCGTGTGGCGCACGCTGTTCGCGCGCCTGAACACCGAACAACATGACCGCATACAGGAAATTATCGACCTGATTAATCTCGCCGATCAAATCCATATACCCGCCGGACGCCTGTCCCACGGACAGAAGCAATGGCTGGAAATCGGCATGCTGCTGGCGCAGCAACCAAAATTGCTGCTGTTGGACGAACCGGTGGCCGGCATGACCGACGCCGAGACCGAGCGCACCGCCGAGCTGTTCGTGCAGCTTGCGGGCAGGCATACCCTGGTGGTGGTCGAGCACGACATGGATTTCGTGTCCGCCATCGCCCGCACGGTCACGGTGTTGCACGAAGGCCATGTCTTGGCCGAAGGCACTATGGACAAGGTGCAGAACGACGCGCGCGTTATCGAAGTCTATTTGGGACGCTGACATGCTAAAGATCGAGGGGCTCAACCAATACTACGGCGGTAGCCACACCCTGCGCGACGTGGGCCTAGAGGCACCGGCCGGCGCCTGCACCGTGCTGCTCGGGCGCAACGGCGTCGGCAAAACCACCCTGCTCAAGTGCCTCATGGGTCTGCTGCCGGTGCGCGCCGGCAGCATACACTTCCATGGCGAGGACATCACCCACCTGCCGCCGCACCTGCGCGCGCGCCGCGGCATCGCCTACGTGCCCCAGGGGCGCGAGATATTTCCACGCTTAAGCGTGGAAGAAAATCTGCGCCTCGGCATGGCCCTGCACGCGCCGCGCGCCAAAACCCTGCCGGAGGACGTGCTGGCTTTGTTCCCGGTGCTCAAGGAAATGCTACAGCGGCGCGGCGGCGATCTCTCGGGCGGGCAACAGCAACAGCTCGCCATCGCCCGGGCGCTGCTCACCCGCCCGCGGCTGCTGATCTTGGATGAACCCACCGAAGGCATACAGCCGTCGATTATCAAAGATATCGAACGCGTCATCCGCGGCCTCGCGGGACGCAGCGACATCGCCATACTATTGGTAGAACAGTATTATGATTTCGCCCATGCCTTGGCCGACCGCTACCTGGTCATGGCGCGCGGCCAGATAGTAAAAAGCGGCCTGGGTACGGCCATGGATAGCGACAATGTGCGCCGCTACGTCGCCATATGACCGCCGCCGCCCATCCCGTTGTCTCCGGATGGCAGGCCCGCTTGGAATTGGAATATACCCATGGCGATGGGCGCACGGTACTCACCGGCCGGCGGCACACGGGGCCGCTGCTGGTGCAGAAACCATTTTATCCCGAGGGCGCCGATACCTGTCATTCCATACTAATACATCCTCCCGGCGGCATCGCTGATGGCGACCATCTCAGCCTCCGCGCGCGGGTGGGAACCGGGGCACGAGTCCTTATTACTACTCCGGGTGCCGGCAAATGGTATCGGTCCCTGGGGCGGCCGGCGTGTCAACGCCTAGAGTTCACCGTGGCCGATCAGGCCGTCCTCGAGTGGCTGCCACAGGAAACCATTATCTTCGACCGCGCGCAGGTACACATGGCTAGCCGCATCGACCTGGCGGCGCACGCCGTGTATGCCGGCTGCGAGGTGATATGTCTAGGGCGTCAGGCATCGGGTGAACGCTACACCCAAGGTAGTCTGCGTCTCGAAACCGAAATCTGGCGCGCGGGTGTGCGCCTGTGGAGCGAATACGGCCATGTCGCCGGTGGCCATGCCCTGCTGGATGCACCCGTGGGCTTGGCCGGCGCATCAGTGTACGCTACCCTGGTCATCGCCGGGCGCGAGGTGCCGGCAGAAATACTTGAACAAGCGCGCAGCGTCACCGTACCCGCGAACGTACGCAGCGGCATCACTGCCTTGCCGCGGCTGCTTCTGGTGCGCTGCCTCGGCCAGCGCAGCGAAACCCTGCGCGAGTATTGCTTGGCGCTATGGACACAACTACGGCCGTGGTACGCGGGACGGGCGGCCTGCGCACCGCGCATCTGGAGAACATAAGCATGCAACTGACACCGCGCGAAAAAGACAAGTTGCTCATCTTCACCGCCGGCCTGCTGGCCGAGCGGCGCCGGGCGCGCGGGCTGAAACTCAATCATCCGGAGGCGATCGCCTACATCTCCGCCGCCCTGCTCGAGGGCGCGCGCGACGGCCGCACCGTGGCCGATCTCATGAGCTATGGCGCGACCCTGCTGACGCGCGCCGATGTGATGGAGGGCGTGCCGGAAATGATCCCCGATATCCAGGTCGAGGCGACGTTTCCCGACGGCACCAAGCTCGTGACCGTGCACAACCCAATTCCGTAAGAGTCCTAACAAAATGATTGGATCTTGCTTCAAGTCCCGGCCCTCACCCCTACCCCTCTCCCGCGGGAGAGGGGTTTTAAGCCCTTCTCCCTGTGGGAGAAGGGTGGGGATGAGGGCGAAGGTGGCGCACGTTTTCATTTTGATAGGCGCTCTAAGGAGACCCATATGATACCCGGCGAGATACTAACCCAGGATGGTGACATCGAACTGAACGCAGGGCGGATGCTGGTAACCGTGGTGGTTGCCAATATCGGTGACCGTCCTATACAGGTCGGCTCTCACTATCACTTCTACGAAACTAACACGGCTCTCCGGTTCGATCGCGAACTGGCCTATGGCTGCCGGCTGAATATTCCGGCCGGCACCGCCGTGCGTTTTGAACCGGGTCAGGAGCGCACCGTGGAACTCGTGGCCTATGCCGGCACGCGCACGGTGTACGGTTTCCAGGGGCGTGTCATGGGCAGGCTAGGAGAGATCGCCGGTCATGCTACTGCCGCGGATTGAACCCATGAACCAGACGACCTCCTCCCTCATCCGGCCCTTCGGGCCACCTTCTCCCGCAAGCGGGAGAAGGAAGGATCGTGCGGCCTGCGGCCGGATTCTTAGACCATGACGCGCACCATCAGCCGCGCCGCCTATGCCGAGATGTTCGGGCCTACCACCGGCGACCGCGTGCGCCTCGCCGATACCGGACTGTGGCTGGAAGTGGAAAAAGATTTCTGCGTCTATGGCGAAGAAGTAAAGTTCGGCGGCGGCAAGGTGATACGCGACGGCATGGGCCAGGGCCAACGCCCCGCGGCCGAGGTCGCCGACACCGTCATCACCACTGCACTGATTGTCGATCATAGGGGTATCGTCAAGGCCGACATCGGCATCAAGCACGGGCGCATACAGGCCATAGGCAAGGCCGGCAACCCGGACATACAGCCGGCGGTAACGATAGTCATCGGTGCCGCCACCGAGAGTATCGCCGGCGAGGGTATGATCGTTACCGCCGGCGGCATAGACGCGCACATACACTTTATCTGCCCGCAACAGATCGAGGAGGCCTTGATGTCGGGCATCACCACCATGCTCGGCGGCGGCACCGGGCCGGCCACCGGCACCAAGGCCACCACGTGTACGCCCGGTCCCTGGCACATACACCGTATGCTGCAGGCAGCGGAATCGTTTCCCATGAACCTGGGATTTCTCGGCAAGGGCAATGCCAGCCTGCCGCAGCCGTTGCGCGAGCAGATCGAGGCCGGCGCCATCGGCCTCAAGCTGCATGAGGACTGGGGCACCACGCCCGCGGCCATCGATAACTGTCTCACCTTAGCCGATGCCATGGATGTGCAAGTGGCGATACACACCGATACTCTGAATGAATCCGGACACGTGGAGGATACCCTGGCTGCGTTCAAGGGCCGCACCATACACACCTATCATACCGAGGGCGCCGGCGGCGGCCACGCGCCGGACATCATCAAAGCCTGCGGCGTGGCGAATGTATTGCCCTCGTCCACCAATCCCACGCGCCCGTACACGATCAATACCATAGACGAACACCTAGACATGGTTATGGTGTGTCATCATTTGGACTCGAGTATTGCCGAGGACGTGGCCTTCGCCGAGTCGCGCATACGGCGCGAGACCATCGCCGCCGAGGACATACTGCATGACCTCGGCGCCTTCTCCATGATGTCTAGCGATTCCCAGGCCATGGGGCGCGTGGGCGAAGTGATCATGCGCACCTGGCAGACGGCGCATAAAATGAAGGCACAGCGCGGCGCCCTGCCCCAGGACACGGCGCGCAACGACAATTTCCGCATCAAGCGCTATATCGCCAAATACACCATCAACCCCGCCATCACCCACGGCATCGCGCACGAGGTCGGTTCGCTGGAACCGGGCAAGCTCGCCGACCTGGTGTTGTGGCAGCCGGCGTTTTTCGGCGTCAAGCCGGCCTTGATACTCAAGGGCGGCGCCATTGCGGCGGCGGCCATGGGCGACCCCAATGCCTCCATCCCCACGCCGCAGCCGGTGCACTACCGCCCCATGTTCGGCGCCTACGGTGGGATGTGCCGCGCCACGTCGGTGACTTTCGTGTCCCAGGCCGCGCTGCACGCGGACGTGGCCGGGGTTCTCGGTTTGCGGCGCGCGCTGGTGGCGGTAAAAAATACCCGGCACCTGAGCAAGGGTGATATGGTGCATAACGACTATCTTCCCACCATCGAAGTGGACGCTGAGACCTACCTGGTGCGCGCCGATGGTCAACTCCTCATGTGTGAGCCCGCGACCGAACTGCCACTGGCACAACGGTATTTTCTTTTTTAATGTGTAGTGCTCTATCTATTGAGAATTACCTAAATGCTTGACACACAGCGACAGTAACCATTGCCGCCCCACCCTCACCCCAACCCTCTCCCGCCCCGGCGGGAGAGGGAGATCATTCCCTCTCCCCGCTTGCGGGGAGAGGGCTAGGGTGAGGGGGAAGCTGTCGAGTAATTAGGTAAAGCTCAATAAGAGCCATATTTGGCGGAACCATATGCTGCGCATAGAACAACGCTGTATAGCGCGCGCACCGTGCGACGAGCACCTCGTGCTGCCGTTCGAGTTGCGCCAGAAGTGCCGGTTTAACGCACAACTGGCTAGCGGTGCGGACGTGACGGTGGTGCTCGCGCGCGGCGGCATGCTGCGCGACGGCGACTGTCTGCTCATGCAAGATGGCCGCACCGTGTGTGTGGTGGCCGCCCCCGAGCGGCTATTGCGCGTCACCGCCGGCGATGCCGCGTCCCTGGCGCGCGCGGCTTATCATTTGGGCAACCGCCACGCGGCGGTCGAGATAGGCGCGGATTTTCTCCAGCTTCCCTATGATCATGTGCTGGCCGATATGCTAGCGCAGCTCGGCGTGCAGATCGGTGAGGTGACCGCACCCTTTCAGCCCGAGCGCGGTGCCTACAGCGGTGGCCATCACCATCATGCGGGCGATGTGTTGCGCTATGCGCCGATCATCCATTCCTTCGGGAATCCGCGCAAGTGATGACCGTGGATCATCGTCTGCTGCGACTACTGCAACTCGCCAGCCCCATGCTGCCGGTGGGCGCCTACAGTTATTCCCAAGGCCTGGAATGGGCGATAGAGGAAGGCACTATCCATGATGCCGCCAGCGGCGAGGCCTGGATCGGTCACGTATTGCAATATGGCCTGGCACGGTTCGAGGCGCCGGTGTGGCTGCACTTGTATAGCGCCTGGGCCGACGCGGACGCCGACGCACTCGCCTACTGGAACGAATTATTTATCGCCAGCCGCGAGAGCACCGAATTTCGCGCCGAGACCTTGCAGATGGGGACGTCCCTGCGCGTCTTGTTGCTGGACTTGGGTGAAATCGATATCGAAGCACGAACGCGTTTGCGCGCCTTGGAGCCCGTCTGCTTTCCCGCCGCCTTCAGCCTTGCGGCGCAGGCCTGGGACATACCGGCGCCAGCGGCCTTGGCGGCATACTTGTGGGGCTGGCTCGAGAACCAGGTTGGCGCCCTGATGAAGACCCTGCCCCTGGGACAAACCGACGGCCAGCGTTTGCTGCGCCGCCTCGCCGACGGCATTCCAGTTGCGGTCGAATACGCGCAGCGCGGCGAACCCTTGAGCAATTTTTTGCCGGGCCTGGCCATGGCAAGCTGCCGGCACGAAACCCAATATTCACGATTGTTCCGTTCCTGAACCTGGAGGCTCTTCTATGACTACAACACCAGCCCTGCGCGTGGGCATAGGCGGACCCGTCGGGTCCGGCAAGACCGCTCTGGTCCTGACACTGTGCCGCCACCTGCGCGAACGCTACCAAGTGGCGGTGGTGACCAACGACATCTACACGCGCGAGGATGCGGAGTTCCTGGTGCGCAACAATGCACTGTCGCCGGATCGCATACTCGGGGTCGAGACCGGTGGCTGTCCGCATACGGCGATACGCGAGGATGCGTCCATTAATCTGGAAGCCGTTGCGCGTTTGAATAAAGCGTTTCCTAAACTCGATATCATCTTCGTGGAAAGCGGCGGCGATAATCTGGCCGCCACCTTCAGTCCGGAGCTCTCGGATCTTACCTTGTACGTGATCGACGTCGCCGCGGGCGACAAAATTCCGCGCAAGGGTGGGCCCGGCATTACGCGTTCCGACCTGTTGATTATTAACAAAATCGATCTCGCCCCCATGGTGGGGGCGTCGCTGGACGTCATGGATAGAGATGCGCGAAAAATGCGCGGCGAACGCCCATTTGTTTTCACTAATCTTAAGGTGGGCACCGGCGTGGATACAGTTATTGCATTCATCGAACGCCACGGTCAATTCGGCAATCAACCAGGCGTAGTGCATACCGCATAGCGGGAACAGATCGAGCGTACGTTTCGCACCAATGCCTATGCGATCTGACGGCATTCAAAACCTAATCTCTTTAACGTGGGTTTAAAATAACGGCAACTGCTTCGCGTCAGCACGTTGGAAATGTGCGCAAAGGGTATAGGGTCAGGTCTTGCCTTGTGCCTCCGAGTCCCTACCATTAATAATCCGGCTTATTCTAGAGTAATGTAAACCAAAATATTTCCCGATCTCCTTCATGCTGTAACCGCCGCTTGAATAAGCAGTTGCAATAGCCGTGTTCCGGTCGCGGTACTTGGTTTTGTAATACTCCAATGATTTAGGAATCGGGCGCTTCTGAGCGGAGGGCACTTCGCTCAGATCTTTGTCATCGATAATTTTCTTTTGCATGGCTTGGACAAAGTGATCGGGTCCCAGGTAGATCTGGTTTGTGAGTTGGGTCCAGACAGTCGGCTGGTTTTTGCCTTGCGCGACGAAGGTGGCATAGCGTTGTCGGGCCTTCTCTTTTCGTATTGCAAGGGTCGACAGTACCCAGTCGGCATTGAGCCATGGCGTAGACGTGGTGTGCCCGGCGGTGGCGCGGTAGCTGCTCCATGGCCAGTCCTTGGCACTACGGACCATTCCGGCCCGGACAGGGTTGAGAACGATGTACCGGGCGAGCTCCAGTAGATAGCTGTCTTTATGGACCAGAATCGCTTTGTACCTACCTTGGAAGACATGTCCGACACGCTGATGTCGTTGGTTAAATCGTTGTGTGTAGACGCCGTTGAAATGGCGCATGCCTTGCGCGAGATTGCTGTCCGGGGTTTCCACCAAAAGATGATAGTGATTGTTCATTAGACAATACGCGTGCACGACCCAATTGAAACGCTTAGTGACGGCACCTAATAGGGAGAGGCATTGTCTCCTGTCTGCATCATCTAGATAGATGTCTTCGCGACCGTCCCCGCGAGAGGTGACATGGTAGAGCGCGCTGGTAAACTCTATACGTAGGGGTCTGGCCATGGGAGGATAGTATGGGTAATGATAGGCAAAAGGCAAGACCTGACCCTGTTACGCTGTTACGTGCTCGTCGCCGAAGTAGCTGTAGTTGTAGTAAAAGGTCTTGCTGCCCTGGCGCATGACCATTTGGGTGTTGCGCCCGGAGCGGTCGTAGGTGCGGGTGGTGACCTGGCCGTCGGTGTCGGTGGTGGTGGTGGTGGCGCGGTTTTGGGTGTCGAAGACGTTGGTTTTGGGCAAAATATCTCGTTTCGTAATATACTACGTTTCGTAGTTTTTCAAACAGCGTTCTGTAAAACCGGAGGTATCCTTATGGCTGTTCAAACGACCCACCTGACAACAGCCATGGCCATCAGTAGCGACGAACGGGAGTGCTTTGTAGCCTTGGGGGCACGCATTGCCGAGTTGCGCAAGACGCGCAGCGTGACGCAGGCGCAGCTCGCCAAGGCGCTCGATGTCTCCCAACAGACTATTCAAGCCTACGAGGTCGGCCGCCGCCGTATTCCGGTGTCGGCCATGCCGGTGGTCGCGCGCGCTGGGGATTTCCCTGGAAGAGTTGTTTGGTGAGACCGGGCAATCCGCCGCCCACAAGCGTGGACCGACGCCGAAGCTGCTGCGCCAGATCGAGCGCATCAGCGAGCTGCCCAAGCCGAAGCAGAAGTTTGTGCTAGAGATGATAGAGACGGTGCTCGCCCAGGCGAGCCGCTAAAGAGGAGAACCCATGACCACGGTACAAATCAATCTACCCGATCAACTGGCCCTGGAGGCGCAACGTGCCGGGCTGCTGACTCCCGCGGCTCTGGAGCGGATACTGCGTGAGTACCTGAAGACGCGTAAGACCGACGAGTTGTTCGCCGCCATGGATCGCATGGCCGCCGTCGAGGAACCCGCCATGTCACCGGAGGAGATCGCGGAGGAGTTACATGCGATGCGTGCGGCGCGGCGTCAGTCGCGCTAAATCGTGCGCGTTGTTCTCGACACCAACGTCATCGCCTCGGGGTTTCTGTGGGGCGGCGTGCCCCGGCAATTGTTGCACGCCGCGCGCGAGAAGAAGTTGCAGCTCTACGCGAGCACCACGCTGCTGCTCGAACTCACCGACATCCTGGGGCGCGCCAAGTTCGTGCGTAAGCTCGCGGCGGCGCAGTTGTCGGTCGATGAGCTCGTCGAGCGTTACGCCCTACTGGCGACCGTGGTGCATCCCGCCGCCATTTCTCCTGTGATTCTCGATGATCCCGACGATGATCACGTACTGGCGTGTGCGCTGGCTGCCAAGGCGGAGATCATCGTCTCGGGAGATCGGCATTTGCTCGATCTTAAGGAGCATCAGGGCATTCGGATTGTGACGGTGGCGGAGGCGGTGAGGAACATCGCCAGCGGTTAAGTTGCTACCGTCTGGTTCTTTCCTATTCAATAAGGAACTGGCTTTGCAGATCGCCACTGAGCTTCTTACCGCCAAGGCGAAGCTCAAATTCACCGTGAACACCTTCCAGCGCATTAACGCCATCGATCACGCCCAGGACATTCGATGTTGTATCAACCGCAACTTGGCGAACAACCTCGAAGAACACTTCCCGTTGCTCAGGCGACAGAGCGCCAAACAATTTGAGTGCCCGCCTCCAAGGCACGGAGTCAGCGTGGCACGGGGTCAAGCGTGGCACGGGGTCAGGCACGGGGTCAGGCTTGCATAATGGCATTAATAAAACCCGCCAGCCGCTGCGCCAACACCTTTGATATCTTCGCTTTTAACGCGAGCCGCCGCACACCACGGCTAAGTGTCGTCACATCCCGGCCAAAGCGTCTTCCAACCTCGGTTAACGTCACCTGCCCGCTCTCCTGCGCCAACCAGCCAATGACGCAGCGGGCTTCGGAAGCCTGGCGCTCCCGGTTTGCAGATGCCAGATCGGATTCGGTGAGCCGGTAGCCCTGGCCCACCGTTTTAATCAACCTATCCAGCGTGACACGCTTGGGGGATGCGTAGGATTTATTTAAAATCCGTTCCGCAAAGCGATCATCGCCCAAAACACGTTGATCCCTGTCCCCGCCACAATGAAATTCACCCCGCCGGCCTTCTCCTCGACCCGCGTGCACGAAAGCTTCATAGCGCTTACAACTGATCGCAAATCGGGTACCGAATTGGCTGAGCACCCAGTCCGTTGTGAGCCAGGGTAATGTTTCTTGACCAAGGTAGGCGCGATGTCCGCTCCAGGCGTAGGCCTGCGGTTGTCTAACCAGTTTGGCGCGCACCGGGTTTAGATGAATATAGCGCACCAGCTCCAAAAGATATGCCTTTCTATCGACCATGATCGCCTTGTAGCGTCCTTGAAACAAATGCCCGATGCGCTTTTGCTTCTGATTTACCCATCGCGTATAGCGAAAAGACAGGTTTTGCATAATCTTCGCCAGCGGTTCTTCGGCGACCTGAATCGCTAGGTGCGCGTGGTTGCCCATCAGACAAAAGCCATGGATACGGTGCCCATAGTGCGCGATGCCTTGTTGCAAGAGAAGATAAAAACGATAGCGGTCATCGTCGTCAAAAAAGATATCCTGTCCGCCGTTGCCACGCAGCATGACGTGGTATACGCCGCCGTTTTCGTGAAGTCTGGGTTTACGCGCCATGGGGTGTTGAATTCTTGGATGGAGGACGTGGTGTTTGATGTCTGATTTGACGTTGAATAGAATGGTGCAATTATACAAGCCTGACCCCGTTACACAGCGTCCGCGCGATTGCCGACTCTGCTGTAGCGCGGTTGTAGAACGATGAACTGCCAGAAATGCCTGGCTCATTGGCCAGGCGCTGAAGCAACCGAGCTTCGCTCTGGCCAACATGCTTCAGCAGTAAATGACCACCGGCCGTTTCATGTGCGGCAAGACCACCGCCTGGAACAATTCGACTAAATGTATTGTCTGCAACAACAAGTGAGCCCGCCGCTCTCGCTTAGCTATACGCTCTTGTCCAGAACCCGACGCATTTCCTTTTCAACAGCTTTCATCCACTCAGTGAAAGACGCATACCTCTCTGAACTCGGTTCAAAGTAACACCCCATATTAGTCACGGCACTACGCAATTCTTTTTCACCCTGAATAGTCAGAAGAGAACCTAGCTCTCGGAGTGCCGTCTTGGCGTCGTCGGCAGGCCACTCAGAGAGATACTTTGCCACGATCTCCATGCTTGATGGTGCATCACTCATCCAGTCTTGATGGAAATACGAGCCTAAGAACTCTTCCAAATTTCTGTAGGTTTCGGTCATTGTGTCGGGAATCCCGTATGAATGCGGTAACCAGTTGGCATTGACGGATCGCGACGCAGAATCAATCGAAGATTCGATGTATCGATGGCATTAGTCATTCCCCGATTGATAGTAATACCGACGTTTTCTGGAAGCGCGTACTCAATCTTCATTCCTGATTAGTTACCTGCCTCAGCCGCCCGAATGGTAGTTTCAGGGCATGGCAT
>JANOTM010000165.1:0-2820 GCA_031416355.1 Gammaproteobacteria bacterium | reverse complement strand
CGACGGTAACTATCTCAATGCCAGTTCGGTAGGTTGGGCTGAACTTGTGAAGCCCAACATATCGCTATTTGCTATGAGTAGCTACCGTGCAAGTATGGATGTTGGGCTTCACGAAGAACGTTCAGCCCAACCTACCAGGCTCGTAACGCCACTGTCGATGGCGTTACGAGTTGCGCAGCGCCCCGGTGGGGCGAGGAGCGCAGGGGACCGCGCTGATTTTGCGCGGCGAGCGATGGGGGTGTGCTTTCTTTGGGTACTTTCTTTGCACAAGCAAAGTAAAGTACCCCGCCTGCGGGGCGGGACCCGCAATTAGGGGTTAAGGCCCGCGCGGCAGCGTGCACAATTAAGGGAAAAACAGAGCAATTAATAATCCACCGCCGCCTTGTCCGCTTGCTCACTTACCGGACAGACCACCCCCGTTCCCCCCAGGCCACAGTAACCGCGTGGATTCTTCGCCAAATACTGCTGGTGATACGCCTCCGCGTAGAAAAATTCCGGCGCCGCCATAATTTCGGTGGTCACTTCGCCGAGGCCGGCGGCACGCAGTGCCTGTTGATACGCCGCGCGCGATGCCAGCGCCTCCGCATTCTGGGTCTGGTCGTATACGTAGATACCAGAGCGGTATTGGGTACCCATGTCATTTCCCTGGCGCATACCTTGAGTGGGATTATGCGCCTCCCAAAATACTTTCAGTAACGACCTATAGCTCACGGTCTGTGGGTCGTACACAACTTGCACGACTTCATTATGTCCGGTCATGCCCGAACAGACTTCTTCATAGGTTGGATTCGGCGTGTGCCCGCCAGCGTAACCGACCGCCGTGGAATAGACACCATCCATTTTCCAAAAAATGCGCTCCGCCCCCCAGAAACAACCGAGGCCAAACATGGCCAGCCGCACATGGGGCGGGAAAGGCGGCGTCAACTCGTGCCCATTAACGTAGTGCGTCGCGGGCACCGGCATCTTGGAAGAACGGCCGGGCAAGACCTCGGAGGCGGTGGGCATGTGGGGCGTTTTGCGTAAGGTCGACATAGACGTTGATCTCTAATTTAATAAGCCGTTAGTGCCCTGAATCGGAATTGGCAGAAAAAATCATTCGACGCTGGCCCGAATATCTGGAGGTAGCCTGATAAAAGACACTCCCGGCGGATACAATACCCGATCAGGGAGATAGTAGAAAGAAACTCACGGACATTGCCAGACAGGAAGGTATACCCCGGTGGTTCAGCTGACCTTGGCTACTTGGACGCTATTGCATGATGGCGGTATCCCTGTGTTATCGGACTGATCGATTTCTAAACGGTTACGACCCTGGTCTTTGGCGTGATAAAGCGCCTGATCGGCCCGTCGCAGCAGCTCGATCGGTGAATCGTGAGGGCGACCGGCGGTGGCGGCGCCGGCGCTGAGAGTGCAGCGCGGAGCGTGGGCCGTGATCGGGTCGGTTTGTTGCGCAGCAGCGAACCTCGCCGCCAGATGATCCATCCAAGGCTTGAGCGAGTCCGCCTTCATATTGGTGAAGATCACGGCAAACTCGTCGCCTCCGAGACGGGCGGAGAAATCGGTCTTTCGCGTGTCGTGCCGCAGGCAATCCGCCAGGATCTGCAGCACCTGGTCTCCGACCTCATGCCCAGAGGTATCGTTGACCTGCTTGAAGCGATCCACATCTAATAATAGTAGAGACGCGCCGACCCCACGTTGTGCCAAGTGGCAGGCGCGCGCCAGCTCGGTATTGAAGCCTCGGCGATTGGATAGTTGGGTCAGTTCATCCATTAGGCTCATTTCTGTCAGCTTCGTTTGTTTCTCATGGATACTGTGCGCGATGGCCTGGATTACCGGCGCGATTTCTTGGGTTTCTTTGAGTAGACTGGGGGGCATCACGGGGACTTCCCCTTCGGTGATTTTGCCCAGCATAGTCTGTATGCCTGTCAGCTCACGCATGAAGATGCGTACCATGGCGTTGGTGAGCGTAATGAAAATTGCGATGACCAGAACTGAGGTGATTATATTCGTTCCTCCCAGTGCCAGGTAAATCAGCATGTTGTCTTCCTTTGGGTGGACCAACTCAAGCCGCCAAGCGCTGCCCGGGACTGGCGTCGCGAGGTTGAGGGTCGGTGCGGTGCCAGCGGCGCTGCCAGCCTGGGCGATTACCTGCCCTAACCCGTCACGCAGAATCAGAACATCCCCCGCTTGCACACTGTTCGCGAGCGCTGTCTGCAGGCTATCGAGACTGAAACTCACAAACAGCACGCCCAGTATTTCGTGGAGCTCGCTCTCCACCGGCTCGGTCAAATCGAAATGTGCCAGCATCGGATTATCGCGATGCACCAGCGGTTCTAGGCCCTGCTGACCGGCAAACTTTCTGTTTAAGTCTTTGATGCAAGCCGGGCCCAGGCGTAGCTCCACGGGAGTGCCCATCACCAACTTCTCGGGGCCAATGAGAGCCATGCCGATACTGCTGGGCAGGTAATCCCGCTGCCTTATGGCCCAATCCTGGGCCGCGGTCGCGTCGTCCATGATCAGCAGATCGCGCACCACCCTCTGCCGGGCCAGACGCTTCAGCACATCGCGGTAGAACTGGATCTGTTGCCCAAGGTAATTCGCATGCTGGTTTAGTGTGTGTTGACTCTGAGACAGGGCGACCGCGTTGGTGTGCTTGTGAATCACCCACAGGTTGATGCCCAGCAACAGGACCATCGCTAGTAGCAACAACCCGGCATACCGGTAAGCGAACTGCGGCAAAGACATTTTTTGCATCGTCACTTCTAGCTCGGGGTAGGCGTGCGTCAGCGAACCAGGATATATCGGTACAGGGTTCGGGCA
>JANOTM010000164.1:0-4997 GCA_031416355.1 Gammaproteobacteria bacterium | reverse complement strand
CGACGGTAAGCCACTGGACGATCCCAACAAGAGCATCGCCGATATACAGCGTTGCACCGACGTGGCGCTGGATAAGGCCACCGTACAGTTCAAGTTCGATACGCTCGAAATCAAGCCGCGGCTGAACGTGACCGCATGGCCAAACACGGTGCGCTATCAGGACGACCCGGACACGGAGGTGCCGGATAATCTGCTGCGTTTCCGCACCTATACGAATTACCCTAGCCTCATCACCAGGGCGGAAATACGTCTATTCGATCGCCAACAATCGGTGCGCGACCGGCCGCTGGCGGTACTAAGGGTGGATAAGGAGGGCGACTCCGAATGGCTGGCCGACTTTGAACGCGCCGAGGCGCCGCGCCGCGAGTTGAAGTATGTGCTGCGCGTTTACGGCCAGGACAATAATTTCGATGAGACCAAACCGCAGATCTTATGGGTGGTCGATGCCCTGGAGTCGCGTACTCCCGAATCCGAGGTTGACAAGGAATTGCTAGCGGGTTTCGGCGAGACCCGAATCGCCGTGGAGAATATCGCCAAGCGCGGTGGGACCATCAAGGTGTATGGCAGCCAGATACCGGCGGAGCACAAGGTATGGGTCGCTGGGCGCGCGGTGCCGGTGGATGCCGAGGGCAAGTTCGTGGTCGAGGAAATCCTGGCGTCGGGTCCACACACCGTGGAAGTGGCGGTGCTCGACAAGTCCGGCAGCGGCGACTTGTTCCTGCGTGATCTGGATCTCAAAAAGAACGACTGGTTCTACGTGGGCATCGCCGATCTGACCCTGGCGCGCGACAAGACCGACGGACCGGCGAGCCTGGTGACCAACGACGACACCCACTACAACAACGAGCTCAACGTGGACAGCCGGCTGGCGTTTTACACCAACGGCAAATTCGGTGACGGCTGGGGCTTGACCGCGAGTGCCGACACCCTGGAGGGGCCGGCGGACGATCTGTTCAGCAACTTCCTGGACAAATCGCCGGGCGCGCTATTCCGGCGCATCGACCCGGACTATTACTACCCAACCTACGGTGACGACGGCACCGTGGAGGAAGGCGCCCCCACCCTGGGCAAGTTCTACTTCAAGTTAAAGAAGGACCTGAGTTACGGTCTGTGGGGTAACTTTAAAATCAGCTACACCGACAACGATCTGGCGCATGTGGATCGCGGTTTATACGGTGCCAATGCCCATTACCAGACCCAGGGCACGACCAGTTTCGGCGAGCAGCGGTTCATGATAGACGGTTTTGCCGCGGAACCCGGCACCATCGCCGGCCGCGATGAGTTCGCCGCCACCGGCGGCTCGCTCTACTTCATGCGCCACCAGGACCTGCTCGCGGGCTCCGAGCGCGTGCGCATTGAGGTACGCGACAAGGATTCCGGCATCGTCATCGGTGTAAAGAACTTAACACCGGTATTGGACTACGACGTCGACTATATCCAAGGGCGCATCGTGCTCAGCGAGCCGCTGGCGCCCACGGCAAGCGACGATCTGCTGGTGGCCAGTGATGCCGGCGGTGGGCATCCCGTCTATCTGGTCGTACGCTACGAATTCACGCCCGGCTTCACCGAGCTCAATACGCTCGCCGTCGGTGGCCGCACCCATTACTGGGTGAACGATTACATCAAGTTGGGCTTGACCTCGGATAAGAGCGAGGAGGCCGGCAATAACAACACCCTCAATGCCACCGATGTGACCATCAGATTAAGTTCGGAATCATGGGTCAAGCTCGCCGCGTCCAACAGCGAAGGTCCGGGACTGGCGGCGCTGGAATCGAGCAACGGCGGTTTCAGTTTTACGCCATTCGCGCCCTTGGGTGGCAACAATATCAGCGCCAGCGCGTCGCGCATCGACACCAGTCTCGGCTTCAAGAACTTCATCAGCGGCGCCGATGGCCGGCTGACGTTCTACTCCCAGAGTCTCGACGCCGGCTACTCGGCACCCGGCTTACTGACCACCAGCGATACGGAACAGACCGGCGGTTCGCTAAGAATGCCGGTCACGCAACGCTTGAGCCTCAACGCCAAGGCCGACCAAACCACCCGCCTACAGGGGCTGGAAACCAGCGCCAGCGAGCTTGATCTTGGGTTGCAATGGAACAGCAACTGGTTGCTGAGTGCCGGTGTCCGTAGCGACAGCCGCACCGACAATTCGCTGCTGGTGCCCCTTACCCAGGTGCAGGGCGACCGCACCGACGCCGTGGCGCGTGCGACCTACGACTCGCGCGAGAAATGGCTGGCCTACGGTTACGTGCAGGATACCTTATCGGTCACCGGCAACCGCGAGGAGAACGGACGGGTAGGCACGGGCGGCGGGTATCGCCTCAGTGACCGGTTCCGGGTCAATGGCGAGGTATCCTCCGGCGATCTGGGCGCGGCCGGAAAGATCGGCACCGAGTATCTGTACACCGACCGGACCACGACCTATATGACCTATGCGCTGGAAAACGAATCCGCCGACAACGGCGTGCGGGCGAAGAAAGGCAATGTGGTCACCGGCGTCAAAACACGTTTCTCCGACAGCGCCAGTGTCTACGTCGAAGAACGCTATACCCACGGCGATGTGCCCACGGGCCTCACCCATTCCACCGGCGTTAACCTCGCGCCCGACGACCGCTGGAACTTCGGCGCCAGCGTCGACGCCGGCACCTTGCGCGACCACAAGACCGGCGCCAGCATCGAACGCAGTGGCGCCGGCGTGCGCATCGGCTACGGCTTCGAGGCCGTCAAGCTCTCCAGCGCCTTCGAGTATCGCACCGACACCACCCAGAATCCGGACCTGAGCGTGGCGGAACGCAATACTTGGCTGACCAAGAATAGCCTGAAGTACCAGATCAATCCGGCCTGGCGCTTGCTCAGCAAGCTGAATTATGCCAAGAGCGAGAGTTCGCTGGGTGAATTCTACGACGGCAATTACCTGGAAGCCGTTATGGGTTACGGCTACCGGCCGGTGGACAATGATCGTCTGAATACCTTAATCAAATATACGTATTTTTATAACCTGCCCGTCACCGATCAGGTACCCGGAGTCAATGCCTCCGCGGAGTTCGTACAGAGGAGCCATATCTTTTCTTTCGATGTCGTGTACGACCTGACCCACAGCTGGACCCTGGGTGGTAAGTACGCCTATCGCTTGGGACAGGTCAGCCTGGAGCGGGTGAATCCGGAATTCTTCGATAGCCGTGCGAGCCTTTACATCGTCCGCCTCGATTGGGAATTCGTCCGCCGCTGGGACGCCATGACGGAGTTCCGCCTCCTCGACCTGCCGGACGCGCAAGACCAGCGCAGCGGTTTCCTGGTGGGCATGTACCGGCATCTGGGCAATCATTTCAAGGCCGGCGTGGGTTACAATTTTACCGACTTCTCCGACAACCTCACGAATCTGAGCTTCACCAGTCACGGCATCTTCATTAACTTTGTCGGAAAGCTTTAAGGAACCTCTGATTAATTCAGAAATGTAGGGTGAGGCGGAGTTTTCGCCCATGTCCGGTGGACATGGGTGCCGCCGAACGGGTGCAACTGATTTTGTTGCACCCTGGGCTGCAAGCCCTGCGCACCGATCGATAAAATGGTGCGTGGGACGCACCCTACATCGAATTATTCAGGCCTTCCCTAGAGATAGGGACGGGATGGCCATGTTTGGCCTGGCCGCTTTCCGATTTGAATCTTTACCCTTATAATGCGCCGCAGCGCCAGATGTTTTGCATTGGAAGACCCCCATACCACCCGCCTGCCGTCTGTGTTTAAATCCCCACCGTGACCCAAAAAACCCACCTACCCCTGGAAGTCGTCATACTCGCTGCCGGCAAGGGCACACGCATGTTTTCCGACCTGCCCAAGGTGTTGCACCCCCTGGCGGGACGGCCGCTGGTGGAGCACGTGGCGGTGCTGGCACGGGGGCTAGCGCCGCAGCAGGTGCACATCGTCTATGGATATGGCGGCGAACGCGTCCCACGCACCCTGGACCACCTCGATGTCCGCTGGGCGCTGCAGGCGGAACAAAAGGGCACCGGCCATGCAGTGCAACAGGCCTTGCCCGGCGTAGCCCAGGAGGCGGTGGTGTTGGTGCTCTATGGCGATGTGCCGCTTACCCGTATCGATACATTAAAGCCCCTGGTACAAGCCGCGCACGCCGGTGCTCTGGCGATACTGACCATGGAACTTGCCGACCCCACGGGCTATGGCCGCATCCTGCGCGACGCACTAGGGCGGGTGCGTGCCATCGTGGAGCAAAAAGACGCCACGCCTGATCAACTCAGCCTACGCGAGGTCAATACCGGCATCCTGGCGGTGGCGGCGGTGCATTTGAAAAAGTGGCTGGCGGCCCTGAAAAGCGACAATGCCCAGGGTGAGTATTATCTTACGGATATCATTGCCATGGCCGTGGCCGACGGGGTTACAATCAGCACCACGCAACCGGCAGCGGCGTGGGAGGTCATGGGTATTAACAATAAAGTACAACTGGCGGAGCTGGAACGCGTGGCCCAGCACAATAAAGCGCGCGAGCTTATGGAGCGCGGCGTCACCCTCATGGACCCGGCGCGCTTCGATCTGCGTGGCAGTCTCGAGACCGGGCGCGACGTGGTGATCGACGTGAACGTGGTGTTCGAAGGCCATGTGGTGCTGGGTGATCGTGTGCACATCGGCCCCAACAATGTGATCCGCGACAGCCGCATCGCCGCCGACACCCGCATCCATCCCAACTGCGTCATCGAGCAGGCGCTCATCGGCGCCGACTGCCGCATCGGACCGTTCGCGCGCATACGCCCCGAGAGTGAGCTCGGGGCACACGCGCATATCGGTAATTTCGTCGAGATCAAAAAATCCCAAGTGGGCGAGGGCAGCAAGATCAACCATCTTAGCTACATCGGCGACAGCAGCGTAGGCAAACACGTCAACATCGGCGCCGGCAGCATTACCGCCAACTTCGACGGCGCCAATAAACACCGCACCGTTATCGGCGATAATGCATCCATCGGTTCCGACTGTACCCTGGTGGC
>JANOTM010000163.1:0-6081 GCA_031416355.1 Gammaproteobacteria bacterium | reverse complement strand
GGATCATAGCGCAAAAACACGGCGTTGCGGACATCAATATAAATAGTTATTGAGTGAGGGGCCATTTAAAATCATGAATAGCACGGGCCTCGTACGGTGAAAACAATTCCAGTTGGCCACTGGCATTGCACAGATGGGTGGCGGTGAGCTGCACATGGGTTACGGGTTCGCCGCACCACTGTTGCTCCAGCAGCGCCTGGGCGCGCCCAAAATAGTCCTTGCCGTCGGCGGTGGCGTACGGCAAAACGAATATTTCGGCAATACCGTTGGCGGTACTGGAAATTGTTTCTGCACTTCTAGTGCTACTGCCCTCTCCGTGCCCGTTCCCTACGGTGCTACCCAGGACCCTGGCCGAAGGCCGCACCCACTTTCCTTCTCCCGCTTTTGCGGGAGATGGTGGCCCGAAGGGCCGGATGAGGGAAGAGACCGCCCGATTCCGGGGTCCAATTCGCGACCATGGTGGGTCGGGCGGTCTCTCCCTCTTGCATCCATGGGCTCGCCTGGTGTTCGCATCGGCGTTGGGGTCACGGGCATAGCGTAGTCCCACATAAAGCCTGCCCGCCTGTATGTCGTAGCGGCGCAACTGGGCGGCGAGTTTTTCGCACATATGGCGCATATAGGTCAACACCGTGCGCCGGCTCATGGTGCGCGGCGGCAATACCTTGCCCTGACCTACGGATTTGAGCGGTGCCACCTCCTGCACTATCGGCGTGGTATCACGTCCCTGGCACATGAGCCATGCCTGCTTGCCGAGCACACCGTAACGACGTATCAGCAGGTTCACCGGCATGGCCGCTACGTCCCCGCAGGTACGGGCGCCGTATTGCCCCAAAAAATCGCTGATATGCGGACTCAGGCCGCAGATCTTTTCCAAGGGAACGTGATGCAGGCGTGCGCGTGCCTCCCACGGTGGTATTGCGGTGAGGCCGTTGGACTTGTGCATATCGGACGCCACCTTGGCGGTAGATTTGTCCCCGGCCACTCCCACGGAACAGGGTAGGCCGCGGGTCATTTCATCCACCCGTTCCTTGACCATCTGCGCCAGGTACTCGGGTGAGCCGTGTCGGCCTTGGCAGTGGGTAACGTCGATAAATGCCTCGTCCATCCCTAACAGTATCTCCACATCCGGGCTGATGTCAGTAAGGGTACGCATCAGAGCGCTGGAAACGGCGACATGTGCCTGGGCCCGGTCGGGTAGTTCGGGAAAATCGCGTTCTTCTAGTGACGCGAATAAGGCATGCATATTCACGTGAATAATGACGCGCGGCCAATAGCAAGTACGCATGCAGGACTTAGCGGTAGGACCGGAACTGGCCCACTACCACGCCCTGTATGCGCACCCGTGCTGCACTGTAACGCATGGGTGCCAAGGCGGCATTGGCCGGGTGCAGGGTGATGGAACCGTCGCCGTTGCGCTGCAGGCGTTTGAGGGTCGCTTCGGTGGCGTCTATGAGTGCCACGACGATCTCGCCGTTGCTCGCGCTGTCGCGGCTTTCCACGATGACCATGTCGTCCGGCAGGATGCCGGACTCGATCATGGAATCGCCCTGTACCCGCAGCACAAATCGATTGGGCCCCATGAAAAACTCGCTCAAGTCGATTTCATCCTGGCCGGCAATGGCCTCGATGGGTAGACCGGCGGCGATGCGGCCCAGCAGGGGCAGCGAACCACCCGCAAACTGCCTGGTGGACAACCCCGGTTCCCGCAGCCGTATGCCGCGGGCACGCTCCGGCTGGACGCTAATCAGACCGGCGTCGGCGATGGCCTGTACATAGCGGTGGACACTGCCGCGGGAGGAAATACCCAAATGCGATGCAATCTCGCGCAGCTTAGGCGCCGACCCGTGGCGGCGCACATAGGCACGAATAAAGTCATATACCTGGGCCTGGCGGTCGGTGAGCATTTGTTCTCCTTTTGTTCTCACCTAGCATAAAACACTCCGGGGCTATAAAGCAAGGATGGGAACACGCGGTCCAGGGCGAACCGCCCATGCTAGACTCGGATCATGTTGCGACACGAAACAATCACTTGCCCTTACTGCGGCGAGGCTTACGGCACCGACATCGATAGTTCGGCCGGTTCCCAGGAATACATAGAGGACTGCCAGGTCTGCTGCCGGCCCATGCTGTTCCTTCTGCACGTGGATCACGCCGGGGACGTAAGCGTAGAGGTGAGGCGCGATGATGATTGAGACCGGCAAACCCGCAGGCCTTTACCAGCCTATTTCTTGTGCCCAGCATGACGTCTACGAGATCGCCATACTGCACCGCCAGCGCTTGCGCCTGGTGTGGCGTGAAGGTGCCACACTTCATGACGATGTGGTCACACCCATGGACCTTACCACACACCAGGGCGAAGAATTTCTCATTGCCCACAGCCCTACCCATGATGCCTTAAAAATTCGTCTGGATTACATCCGTCAAGCGAGCCCTGTATGAGGAATCCCATGCCCCTACGCTATGTTTCTATTCCGAGAGTCCCTAACAAAATGATTGGACCTTGCTTCAAGCCCCAGCCCTCGGCAACTGCTCCATGCGTTGCTCTACCTCCTCGGCGGCGGTTCCCGACGCCGCTCTACCTCCTCCATCCCTGGAGTCGTGCATCCATGCAGTCGTCCCGCGGGAGAAGGGTGGGGATGAGGGTTTGCGTTTTCGTTTTGCTAGGCACTCTAAACTACGCCCTGCTATTTACAGTTTCCATCGCTCAGGCACGGGAACCCTGTGGCCGGCCGACCGGAGTACAAGTACAAGTGCTAGGCTCCGGTGGACCGGAGGTGCAGGACAAGCGCGCCTCCAGCAGCTATCTGATATGGGTGGACGGCAAGGCCCGCGTACTACTGGATGCGGGCGGCGGTTCGGCCTTGCGCTTTGGTGAAAGCGACGCCCAATTCGCTGATCTGGATGTCATACTCTTCAGCCATCTGCACGTAGACCACAGCGCCGATCTTCCGGCACTCATTAAGTCATCCTGGTTCGAGGATCGCACTGCGATACTGCCCATCTACGGCCCACCGGGCAACAAGTTTATGCCTTCCACCGTGGGTTTTGTGCGCACCCTGTTCGATCCGGTGCGCGGGGCCTACCGCTACCTGGGCGAATTTATCGGTCCCCTGGGGAAAAACACCTATAAGCTCAAGCCCTACAATGTGGTGCGCAAAGAGGTGTCGGCCAATCCCATATTCAGCAACGCGCGTGTGAGCGTTTCCGCGGCGCCGGTGATACACGGCCAGGTGCCAGCCCTGGCCTGGCGCATCGAAGCCGCAGGGAAAAGCATGACCTTCAGTGGCGACATGAACGGTGACGGTGGCAACCTGGAAAAACTGGCAAAAGATACCGACCTGCTCATCGCGCACAACGCGATTCCGGAAAATGCCGGCATAGTGGAACGTGGTCTGCACATGCCGCCCTCGGTCATAGGCCGTATCGCCCGGGATGCGCGGGCGCGCAGCCTGGTATTGTCCCACCGCATGCTGCGCACCCTGGGAAAAGAAGACGCGACTTTAGCGGCGATCAAAAAAAACTACATCGGTCCGGTGACGTTCGCCAACGACCTCAGCTGCCACCAGCCTTAATATTGTCCGACCGATCTTTACGTCGGACAGGCAATGGGCATATTATGGGTTCATCGCTACACCTCCACTGTTCATATCGAGATACCCATGCCCGTACCACCCGCATTTACCCGAACCGCGGCCTGGCTCGCACTTGCCGCGATGACCCTACTCCCCGCTTGCGCCGCCAACCGCTTTGGCCCCATAGACCGCATCACCATCGATTCCGAGCCGCAGGGGGCACAGGTCTTGGTCGCGGATAAACCCGTGGGCGTAACACCATTGGCGGTAGTGCTGGACGATGTGTTTCCCATGCACTGGACTGCGCGTACCGACAAAGACACCGAGGGTTTCGCCTTCTATCGCCGCCTCGATACCCTGACGATCAAAAAGGAAGGTTGCGATCCTTATACCGCCCAGGTCGATAGCACCGATCTGGCGCGCGACATCAAGATCAACCTAAAATGCGACCCTAACTATAAACCGCCAGTGGCGGTAGAACCGGCGAACCCCGCCCCGGTACAGCGTTCCACCGCCGACAACCTAGAACAGCGTCTGCAACAACTGGAGTCATTAAAGCAGAAAGGCCTGATTACGAACGACGAATACCGCGTGCAACGCCAACGCATTTTAGGAGGGATCTGAGTTAGCGTGCAGTGCTCTATCTAAGAGCTATTTTAGGTTGATCCGATAGAGTATTTAAGCAAAGCCGAATATTCGTCGAATGGATGTGCGTATTTTTATTCGGGTGATAGATTCCAGCGCGCGCACCGTTATCGAGCGTACTCCAGCCCGCATGCACCTTTACAGAAATTTAAATGGCCCAGCACCATTTGTCGGTAATCGCCGGCCATTCGTTACCTGCGCGTGTCTCATCCTAAGTTGCCCGTGCTAGTATCCCCGCGTTGCGGATCCCTGCCTCATTTAACCATCAAGCCCCGCAGTCGTACCCATGGCCAGCGCCAGCGCCATGACCTGAATAAACTACCACACCCCAATCACAAGGAGAGTAACGTGACCACGCTGTTTTCGGAAAACTGGATGCATCGCTTCAAGGAAGAGTGGAACAACGAACCGGAACTGGCCGGGGCACTCAAAAAAATTGATTTCGACTCGGTAATCGCCTACGGCTTCGACGACGAAGAAAAACCACGCGGCGTGATCCGCATTGTAAAAGGCGAAGTCATCGCCGCCGGCCCCTACAGTAATGAACCGCTAAATTGGGACCTGCGCGCCAGTCACGACAACTGGCAAAAGTGGTTTGAGAAAGAAGTTGGCATCGTCGGCATCGCCGCCGCCTACACCACCAGCAAACTGAAATTTGTCGCCGGCGACTACGCCGGCATGATCAAGGACCCACGCATGGCCGCGCCGTTCATCAAGAGCTTCGCTGTTATGGCGCGTGCCTCGCGCTGATCCAGGGTATTTATTATCGTAGAGTGAACGCGTACCAGAAAATATCTGTAATCTCAATAATTACGAAATTACGCTAACTTCTGGAACACTAGGTCCCACACCCCATGGCCGAGACGCTGGCCGCGGCGTTCGAATTTGGTCAGCGGCCGGTATTCTGGCCGGGGGCAGTAGTTGTGTGCGCCGGCGGTATTGGTGTAGCCCGGGGCCTGGGTCATGGTCTTCATCATGTGTTCGGCGTAGGGCTGCCAGTCGGTCGCCATATGAAAATATCCACCGGCGCGCAATTTGCGCCGTACCAACTGCGCAAACTCCGCCTGCACTAAGCGCCGCTTGTGGTGGCGCACTTTCGGCCACGGGTCGGGGAAAAAAAGATGCACGGCATCGACGCTATCGTCCATGACGCGGCACTGCAGAAACTCTAGTGCGTCGCCGCACACCAGTCTTACATTGGTGATGCCGTCTTGGGCCAGGCCCATGAGCAGTTGGCCGATGCCGGGGCGATGCACCTCCACGCCGATAAAATTCTTCTCCGGCTGGGCCGCGGCCATGGCCAGGAGGCTGGCGCCGTTACCGAAACCGATTTCTATCACCACTGGCGTCGCGCGTCCGAAAAGCAACACCCAATCCAGTGGCGCAACATCATCCACCACTTGATAACGCGGCCCTAATTCTTCCAGCGCGCGCCGTTGCGCCGTGGTCATGCGGCCCGCGCGTTGCACGTAGCTGCGTATGGGGCGTAGGTGTTTGGTGGGTTCGATAGTCATGGTGTGCGCTGCTCCAGCGCGCACCTAGTGCGGTGCGCTATACAGTTTGGTACTTATGTTTGCCATCAGTGTTTTCCGCCGTTCAAAACCCAGGGGCCCTTGCTTGGGGCATAGGTATCTACACAAGTTACCCATACGCCTAAAATAAACGTCCCTTCTCCCCCGCGGGGAGAAGGACAGGATGAGGGGCAAAGACCGAAGATTCCCCCTCACCCTAGCCCTCTCCCCCGTTGGGGGAGAGGGAATAGTCAGGTGCGTGATGCAAATCATAAGTTTCATTAATTGCGGCGCACTACACTAGGGCGCGCGCGGTATCGATGGATAATAGTTTGTAGGGTGGGCGATGCCCA
>JANOTM010000162.1:0-25496 GCA_031416355.1 Gammaproteobacteria bacterium | reverse complement strand
TCACACTAGAAGCTGGCATAAAAAATATCTTCGCATACTTGTAGCGCGGGCGGAGTCCATCTTGCATGCTTAAGAGTGGCCACCGTCCGGGCAATCCTCGTTAGGTACCAACGAAAGAAATACCGTCCCGCCCTCCACCTTCACCGGAAAACTCGCGGCGCAACCCTCGTCCGGCGCCACCGCCAATCCGGAATCGAGATTGATCTTCCAATCGTGCAGCGGACACGCGACTTTCTTGCCGTGCACTATGCCCTGGGACAGCGGCCCGCCCTTGTGCGGGCAGCGGTCACGCAGGGCGAAGACCTCGTCGTCCGCGGTGCGGAAAACGGCGATATCGCCGTGCACGGTCTGTACCACGCGCGCACCGCACTTGGGTATGGCGTCGATCTTGCCCAGATCTATCCAGTTGGACACACTCATCTTTGCGCTGGCTGCTTGCACATCCTGCCTCTTCTGTTGGGGTTGGTTTTGCGATGCTTTTTGATTACCCGCATGGATAGCGCGTCAGCCCACACGTTTAAGGGGGGAAAACTCATGTTTGTCCACACCCGATGCGCGCTCGGTCCAGGGATCCACCTGGGCGAATTTCTGGGAATAATAAAAGCGCTCGGCCAGCTGGCGGCGGCCGGCGGCATCTTCGACAATGTGCTTCTTGACATAGTCCAACCCGACGCGCTCTATCCACGGCGCGGTACGTTCCAGATACCAGGCCTCTTCCCGGTAAAGCTGTATGTAGGCGGCACAGTATTCCTGTACTTCGTCCGTGGTTTTAACGTGGCACAGGAAATCCGTGACACGCACTTTTATCCCACCATTACCGCCCACGTGTAGTTCCCATCCGGAATCCACCGCCACCACGCCGAAGTCCTTGATGGTGGCCTCGGCGCAGTTGCGCGGGCAACCGGAGACACCCATCTTAAACTTGTGCGGCATCCATGCACCCCAAGACATCTTTTCCAGCTGTATACCCATGGCGGTGGAATCCTGGGTGCCGAAGCGGCACCAATCGGAACCGACGCAGGTCTTGACCGTGCGCAGGGCCTTGCCATAGGCATGCCCCGACACGAAACCGGCGTTGGAAAGATCGCCCCAGATCAAGGGCAGGGTTTCCTTCTTGATACCCAACAGGTCGATGCGCTGGCCGCCGGTGATGTGCACCGTGGGCACCTCGTATTTTTCCGCGATCTCGGCAATGGCCTTGAGCTGTGACGGCGTGGTCTCGCCGCCCCAGATGCGTGGAATTACCGAGTAAGTGCCGTCCTTCTGGATATTGGCGTGGGCGCGCTCGTTGATGAAGCGCGACTGGTAGTCGTCGCTGTACTCGCCCGGCCAGGCGCAGACCAGATAATAATTCAGCGCTGGACGGCACTTGCCACAGCCATCGGGGGTTTTCCAGTCCATGGCACGCCTGACCGCGGGAATATTTTTGAGCTGCTGTTGCCGTATCGCCACGCGCACCTCGTCGTGGGTATGTTCGGTGCAAGGACACATGGGCTTCTTCGCCGTCGCCGACGAATAGTCGCCGCCGAGTATGGAAGATAATAACGACTCCACCAGTCCGGTGCACGAACCGCAGGAGCTGGAGGCCTTGGTGTGGGCCCGCACCTCTTCCAGGGTAAACAGCTTCTTCTCGTTGATGGCCTTGACGATGGTGCCCTTGCACACGCCGTTGCAACCGCAGATCTCGGCGCTGTCGGACATGGCCATGACGGCGCTGGTGCCGCCGTGGCCGGAATCGCCCACGTGCGCCTGCCCGAACAGCAGGTGATCGCGTATGCTGCTGATGTCGGTCTTGTCGCGCATCAACTGCAGGTACCAAGAGCCGTCTATGCTATCGCCGTAGGCGATGGCGCCAAGGATGTGCTTTTCCTTAATGACGAGCTTCTTGTATACGCCGCGCGACGCGTCCCGAAACACGATCTCCTCGGTGGTAGCGTCACCGGCAAAATCCCCTGCGGAAAAAAGATCGATACCCGTGACCTTGAGCTTGGTAGACGTGAGCGTCGCCACATAACGCGCATAGCCTAGTTGCGCCAAATGGTTGGCGCATACCTTGGCCTGCTCGAACAGCGGCGCTACCAATCCATAGATCTGTCCGCGGTGTTGTACACATTCGCCCACGGCGTAGACGCACGGGTCGTAGGTCTGCATGGTATCGCTGACCACAATGCCACGCTCGCAATAGATGTTGCACTGCTTTGCCAGCGCGATGTTCGGCCGTATGCCCACGGCCATGACCACCAGGTCCGCGGAGATCTCGCGTCCATCCGCAAATACCACACCCTGTACCCGGTCCTTGCCAATGATCTCTTTAGTAGATGCACCCAGCAGAAATTCGATGCCGCGTTGTTCCAGGGATTTCTGCAGCATCTTGCCCGCCACGGAATCCAACTGCCGTTCCATGAGCGTGTCCACCAAATGCACCACGGTCACCTTCATGCCCTGCTTGTGCAGACCGCTGGCGGCTTCCAGCCCCAGGAGGCCGCCGCCTATGACCACCACGTGCCGATACTGCTTGGCCGCCGCCAGCATGTTATCCACGTCTTGAATATCGCGGAACGCAATCACGCCCGGCAGCGTGCTACCCGGTACCGGAATAATGAATGGCAAGGAGCCGGTGGCTAGGAGCAATCGATCATAGCTGGCGGTGATGCCGTCGCGGGTGCTGACCTGGCGGCGTTTGCGGTCGATTTTGGTAATTTCTTTGCCCTTATGCAGGGTAATGCCGTGCTCTGCGTACCACGGATCATCATTCAACATGATGTCCTGTATGCCCTTTTCGCCGGCGAGCACCGGCGATAATAAAATGCGGTTGTAATTGCCGTAAGGTTCGGCACCAAATACGGTGATGTCGTACAACTCTGGGGCCAAGGCCAATAGTTCCTCGATGGCGCGCATGCCCGCCATGCCGTTTCCCACCAGGACAAGTTTCTCTTTCATGCTCTTCTCCGAACTGACCACTTACATAGTGCAGCATGCGCCTTGCTAATGCGTGCACCAATGCAATCCGGATACCAAGTGGACAGACTCAAAGAGAATTGTATAAAAACAATAAGATAGATGCAATTTTGGCCACCACTTTCGCATGGGATGGGGGACAATCGCACCAAACCATGGCACCGGCCAGGGCAAATGTTCAAACTTGGTGCAACAACGCTGCTTACCATCGGGTCAGCCGCAGCCGCGGGCACAACAAGGAACGCGGCCATAAGCCGCGTTCCATACTTTCTCTTGCTCACACTACAGCCACATTGGACTCCTTACATCTCGGGTTCCTCAAGACAGAAACCGATGTCCGCCGCAACACAAAAAGCGTTCCCGCGACTGTCGTGGTTGGTACGGTCGCACACCACCATGTGTATGACGTATCCGCAGGCATCCATACCCGCGGTATCGAGTCTCCAATGACCGAACTCGCCGGTGGTGGGCACCACCGGAAATGAACGACTGGTATCGAAAGCATAAGTAGCACCACCATCACCCGAAAGCATTACCTTGGCGCCGTGGGCCGGCACGTCGGGAATGACATCCAGACTCACGCTGCCGAAATGCTGATGGATCAGGTCGCTGGTGCCGGGATCGTGGGCCTCATAGGTACCCGTCAGTACTGTGCCGACCGGGAACTTGCCGCAGTCTATGGCGGGTATGGGACTGCCATTGAACTGGGCACCCGTAATGGTCAGGCTAACCGGTGCGTACGGCTGTAGCGCGGGATTGGCGGCGACCACCGACGAAGGCGCGGTATTGTCTATGCGCACCCTGACCACGCCGGTCCCAAAATAATGCGTGGGCGGCGTGACATTCGGATCCTTGGCCTCCATCCTTATCTCCCACTCGCCTTCCATGGCGGCACTCGTCAGCCAGGTGGCCAGTTTATCCACCAGCAGAAACTGGGTGGAAGGCGCAGTGTGATCTTCCAGGTAGGGGTACCAGCCGGCACCCAAACCATCGGCGTCGTCGGTGGCCGTGAGGCCAATATTAAATATCGTGTCGCCGGGCGACTCCTCCAGCTGCACCGCACCGACGAATTTGGTAACGCCCACGTCGACCGTATTGGTAAGCGGATGCCATGTGTCGATGCCGTCGTCTTTCTTCACCAGTATCCGATACTTCAATGCCGCGGCTCCGCCGCCAAAGGAATCCGGCAAGCTGCCCGCAATGCGCCCAGTAATGGTAATACCACCACCGAACGGACTTTGATTTAGCGAGAACACGCCGATCTCGGCATTGCCGGTTGCCAGCCCGGTAACGGCGCTGATATCGTCGATAGCCATGTCGCCCACGGTTTCGATGACCGGCGTGCGTGCCACTGCCTGACCCGGTCGCAACTGAATAAGACATTCCTCGCGATTGCCCCAGTACGGGACATAATTAGGATTCGCCGGGGGCGGCGGTGTTTCCCATGACAAAATGGCGCGCAGGCGCACTATCCGGGGGCCGGCCGCGCACGGCACCAGATATTGAGACAGGTCCTTCTTGAGGAACACGGCGTACTGCATATCCTCCTGCGGAATGCTGGCAAGATCGTGGACCTGCACGCTGGCTGTGCCCATATACTGGAAACCGCTACCATCACTGAAGTCTATCCAAAAAGCCACGTACTCGGTCGATCCCTTGGTGCATAGACCGCCGGAAAATCCGGATGGCCTCTTTAGGGTGAGCACCGCCTCGAGCAGGTCGCTTTGCGGGCGCAGGCCGACGCATTTTAGTTCTTCGTAGCTGGTGTCTCCATCGGGGTTGATCTGAAATTTGCCGAAGAGATCGGCGATTTCGTTATTGCCGAGGCCGAGGGACGTGAAAGGACTGGCGTCACTCGCCGCAATCAGCGCCGAGTTTAACTTGGCCGTTAAAAGCCCTTGCACTTCGGCGTAAGCGTAGCGGTGTATCGGCACGTCCTTGCCGGCATAGAGCGTCTTTCTTTGGGCAAGGCTCAGCGTCTTCAGCGGATACGGAATCAGTTTCACATTCGGATCCAGTCCGGCGATGATAGGCCCAATCAGATCTGGAAGCTTGATCTTAAGATCGGCAAACTCTTGCACCAGGTCGCCCACGAAAAACCAGTACTTGGGCTGAATCTGGACCTGGACATTCAAGACGTTGCCGTAAACCGGCGACCAATTGGGTTGATTGGGCGGCGGTGGCGTGTCCCAAGATAGTATGGCCCGCACCTTGACAATGTTTTCGCGGGTGCAAAATTTTTTGTAGGGCGTAAAGTCCTTGCGTACCGCATAGCACAGCGGTTTTTCTCCGGGAATGTTATGTACGCGTACACTGCCCAGGCCCACATCGTGCCATATACCGTTGTCGTGGAGATCGACATAGAACCGCACATATTCAAACGAGCCCTGGCTGCAGATATCGCCGCCGTATCCGAATTCCTGCTTGATATGGAACACCGCCTGAAGGCGGTTGCTGGGAGGATTTAATCCCACGCACATCAGCTGTTCATAAGCCGTAATGCCTTGTTGAACTTTTACCGGCTTGTAGGGGCTTGCCTTCAGATTACCAAAATAGTTTGGATTTTGCAGAATCAGGGCGCGGAACTGTTCCCGTTCTTTCTCTAAGCACGGTGGGGTGGTAGCGGCGTTGTCGCCACTGTGCGCAGATGCCCCAGGCGCGTGTTTTTGTTCACTCTTCGTTTTCATGCTTGTCTCCATGTGAGTTTTTGACGGTTAATGTGAAGTGCGCATTGGCCGGACTCCATCTTGCTCACGAACTACCCAGTGACGGCGGCTTAATGAGACTAGACAATTGTCGCGCACGCGATTGCATGCGCCAGTTTGAGCAGCCAGCGGGCACCAAGGAATCACATAGCTAGAATCGCTGCGTTGTGATTGACCGGCACCTTTTTCTCAGAAGAAACAGAGACGCGGACGTACACAACTACTAAGTGTTCAGCGTTGTTAGAGGTGTTATTGAATCGACGCTTGAACCACCATGACCTCAGGCGATTATCGACGTGCCGGGAGAGCCTGTATATTGACGTGTGGTATTACTACTTGCTTAACGATGTATTAATACTGAGGTAGGTAAAAAAATAATTCGCGCCCCCGGACTAAACGCATCCGATGGCGGTTTAACGCGAATCGATCTGCATAGGCATGATAATCAGCGGCATGCCCTTGAGATGCAGCTGGCGCTGGAGGGAAAGCGCGGTGTGGTTGTGCAGCAGGCGCGTCAGCCAGTTCTCTTCGCGAAACACCAGGGTGCCGGCGAAGAACACACTGCCGGGGAAACGCTCCAGCACTTCATCCGCGAGCTTGCTGGCGCCTTCCACCGGGTCGGTGCCATAGGCCGCGTAACCCACGGCGGCCATGCCGTGGGCGTGACAGAAGCGTACGTATTTCTGCAATTGCACATCCACCCGGTGCTTGAGATCGGTGACGGCGTGCTCGCCTTTCATGCGCGTGGTATCCACTTCGCCCACGCTTAAGAATACAAAATTCCTGAAGCGATTGGGGAACAGGCGTTGCGCGTTCAGCAGGGTATGTATGCCTACACCGCGATAGCTGGAAACGAAAAATACCGCCGCCGGTTCACCTTCGATAAGTTCCGGCGCCACCTGATGTGTGGCTGCGGGCAAGTGGCCCAGGATGGCATCGAGTTCGATGAGGTGTTTGCGTACCTTACGGTAATGCCGGTGTATCAGCCAGAAGACCGCAACCAACGAACTCGTGACCATGGCGGCGATCCAGCCGCCTTCGTGGAATTTTTCCACCAGCATCACCAGGAGAATACCGGAGGTGATGATCAATCCCGACATGGTCAGCAGCATGCGCCATATCCAGCTTGGCTCGGTCCTGCGATTGGTCCACCAATACACGCATAGGCCGAGCAGGGTGAGGGAAAAAGTCAGGAACACATTGATGCTGTAGAGCACCACCAGCAGGTCCACCCGCCCGGCGCTCCACCACAATACCGCGAACGCCGCACCACCCATGAGCATGATGCCGTTCTTGGTCACCAACCGATCGGACAATTGCGAAAAGCGATGCGGTACCCAATGATCCACCGCCATGTTCGACAAGGTGGCGGGACCGCCGAGGAAGCCGGTATTGGCGGCGACGAATAGCAGGCCGGCCTCGAGGATGAGGGTAATAATAAGAAAGGTCTCACCGGCATTCCAGCCGCCCCACTGCCAGTCTTCCAGTATCGCCCCGAACGCCACGGCATTCAGTGTTTGTCCTTCTACCGGATACACGTCCCACAGTAGATAGAGCAGGATGATGCCGGCGGCGGTGAACGCCAGGGACAAGGCCATGTAAAACATGGTCCACTTGCCGGTACGCACCCGCGGCTCCTTGAGTAGGTTGACGCTATTGGACACCGCCTCGATGCCGGTGTAAGTACCGCCCCCCATACCATAGGCACGTATGAACATGGCGATCACAAACATGATGCCCATCTCGCTCGACAACTCCGATGCCGCGGCCATGCTTTCGGGAAACAAGCTGCCGATGCGATCCGCGTGCCGGCCTATGCCATACACAATGAGAAATGCATGGGTAAGCACGAAACCGATGAAAATCGGCAGCAGGAATTTAATCGACTCCTTCACGCCACGCAGATTGAGCGCCATTAATATAAGAAGAAATATGACGCTCACCGCCGGCTTTAACGCCTCCATCCCCGGTGGCAGAAAGCTGAACAGGGCATCGGTACCGGCGGCGAGGGAAATGGCGATGGTCAATACGTAATCCACCACTAACGCGCTACCGGAAACCAGGCCGGCGCGTCTACCCAGCAGTCGCGTAGCAACCTTATAACCACCGCCACCGGTGGGAAACAATTCGATGACCTGGTTGTAGGAAATCGCGATCACAAACACCGTCACCGCCGTGGCGATGGCCAGGAACAAGGCCAGTTCGGTATGCAGGCCCAAGGCCTTGAATGCCTGTTCCGGACCGTAAGCGGAAGACGACAATCCATCGGCGCCCAGGCCAACCCAGGCAAGCAGCGCAATCAAGGTGATATGGCGATGAGTTTCGGGCGCCAGGGGATCACGCGCCGGTCCAGTAATAAGCGTGCGTGATCGGTTCCATAAATGCCGCAGAGGATGGGGCGGCGGAACCGGCTGACGTGCTGATGGACCAGAGTTCTTTGGGTTAGACATAGACCAGGTCTGTTTTTTAAACCAAGTATGATGCGCCTAGTATTGCTACCGGGACTACAAAAAAGAAAGCCCCGCGTGTGGCAGGGCTTTCTGTTACAACATTTTTAACTATACCAGTTTAGCGCGGCACGACTTTGGTTGCCTGCATGCCCTTAGGGCCTTTGCTGGCTTCAAATTCTACCTGCTGACCTTCCGCCAAGGACTTGAATCCGTCGCCCTGGACAGTGGAGAAGTGCACGAACACGTCGGCGCTGCCATCACTGGGGGTGATAAAACCAAAACCTTTAGCATCGTTAAACCATTTCACAGTACCACTTTGCATAATTACCTCTTGCTCCACGGAGCATTAAGCGGGAAACCCGCGATTTTTCAATTAAAATGCTGAAGGAGAGACCAAGAGGGTGGTACACCAGCCAAAATCCAAGCAGGGAACGACGACCATTCTTCAGTGCTGCAACTTCAACGAAATGCCCACCTTTTTTAAAGGGCGAACATATTTATACTACGCAAAGAATATAGACTATGCAAGACCCTTGTGCAGGCCTGTGGGCCAGGCCATTTTTTAAGCCTAAAATCGACATTCGATGATCGCTACCCCCTTGGTTAGACTACTATTATTAGATATTTCAAGCACTCCAAGGACCCTGGTACATGTTGATTTCTTTTTCTGTTTTGGGCCCGCGAGGGCCGGTTTTCGCCCTGTTGGGGGCATTGGTCGCGGGTCCGGTGGGCGCAGAAATGGCCATCATCCTCAATTCGGGTGACGACACCGTCAGTCTCATCGACACCGAGACATATAAGGAAACAGCCCGCATCCCCATAGGCAAAGAGCCCCACCACCTCATGGCCACCCCCGACGATCGTTATCTGATCGTGGCCAATGCCGCCGGCAATGACATGGTGTTCCTCGATCCTATTAGCGGACAGATCCAGCAGCGCCTTACCCGTATCAGCGACCCCTATCAAATTGGCTTCAGCCCCAACCAACAATGGTTTGTCGCCAACTCCCTGCGCCTCGATCGGGTGGACATCTACCACGCCGCGGATTTCACGCTGGCAAAACGCCTGACCCTGTCCAAAACACCGAGTCACTTGATTTTCAATGGCGCCAGTAGTCTGGTGTTTGTGACCCTGCAGGAAAGCGACGAGGTTGCCGCCATCGATCTCGTCACCCAGGAAATCAAATGGAAACTACCCGTAGGTCGCCAGCCGGCCGGTATCTGGATGACGCCAGACGACCGTTATCTACTAGTCGCCATGACCGGCGCGGATTACGTCGAGGTCATCGACTGGCGCGTGCCGGTATCGGTGAAGAAGATCACCACCGGCAAAGGCGCGCATAATTTTCTTGCCATGGGCGACGGGCGTCGCGTGCTGCTATCCAACCGCATGGCCGACACGGTGTCGATCATCGATCAACCGACCTTGACCGTACTGGAAAGCTTTCCGGTACCGGGCGGACCGGACGATATGGAATTGCGGCGCGATGGCCGCGAGTTGTGGGTCTCGTCGCGCTGGATAAAACAAGTGACCGTGATTGATATGCAGACAAAAAAGATCAGTCACCGTATCCCCGTGGGACGCTCGCCCCATGGCATCTATTTTCATACCCACGCCCCACGTAAATGAGAACACGGGTACATTTCTTTCCCCTATATGGTGCGCAAGTTAGCCGGTTTCTGCTATTGGCCGCTGCCTTGCTGTTGGCGCCGGGCGCTCGCGCCACCTGTCAGGGCACGGTCTATCTGACCTTCGACACCGGCAATATGGCACAGGCAGAGGCCATCGCCGGCATGCTGAATCAGACAGGGGTTAAGGCCACCTTTTTTCTCGCCCAGGAAAAAACGGCGCGCGGCGACTACTCCCTGGATGCCAGCTGGAAAGACTACTGGCGCGCACGGGTGGCCGAAGGCCACGCCTTCGGTAACCACACCTGGAGTCATCGCTACTTGCGCAAAGATCTTGCGGACGGCAAGGTGCTGGTCGTAGACGCCGACGGTCCCGAGGCCAGCCTCAACCAACAAGGATTCTGCGCCGACCTGGCGCGCGTCGAGAGTCGTTTCTCCGAGTTAACCGGGCATAAACTCCAGGGCCTGTGGCGCGCCCCCGGCGGTCGCACCACCCAGCAGACCATACGCTGGGCGGCCAGCTGCGGCTATCCCTTGCACGTGGGCTGGAGCGATGCTGGATTCATAGGTGATGAATTATCCAGCACTAGCTATCCCAATGACGTGCTACTGAAACGCGCGCTCAACAACATACGCGCGGGCGACATTATCATGATGCATCTGGGCATACGCTCACGCCGCGATCCGCTGGCGCCGATACTGGCGCCGCTGATTCAAGGCCTCAAAAATCGCGGCCTGTGCTTCGCGCCGCTGATGCCGGCAGGCTGATGCATACCTTTCCCTCATCCGGCCCTGCGGGCCGCCTTCTCCCCCGTGCGGGAGAATGCGATGCGTGCGGCCTGCGGCCGGGTTCCTGGGCACGGGTTTTAAGCCCTTCTCCCTACGGGACGACTGCATGGATGCACGACTCCAGCAAGGCACTCTCATTTTGTTAGAAACTCTAAACGCCTGGTTTACCGGCCTGCACGCCTGGCTATTCGAAACCTTGGTGCAGCCGCCGATGTACGCCTTGGGTTTCATGACGTATGTGGAAGATGCCTACGACGCCACCGAATTTTTTCTCTATGGGTGCGCGGAAATCGTTTTGCTTCTGCTGTTGTTCCGCCCCTTGGAAGCGCTCTGGCCACTGGAGCGCTGGCCCGACCGGCGTGCGGTGCGGGTGGACATCCTTTATACCTTACTACATCGTCTCGGCCTGCTCCCACTGATCATTTTTATTCTACTGAGCCCTTTGGTTGACGGTTTCGATGGCTTCCTGCGTCTGCACAATGTCATTCCGCATAATTTAGAGGAGTTGATACCGAGCCTGGCCGGCTCTGCCCTCGCCGCCTTTCTGGTCTATCTGCTGGTATTAGACCTAGCTCTCTATCTACTCCATCGTTTGCAGCACCACCTTAATTGGTGGTGGGCGCTGCATAGCCTGCATCACAGTCAGCGTCAGCTCAGCTTTTGGGCCGATGACCGCAATCATCTGTTAGACGATGTCCTTTCGGACTTATGGCTGGTGCTAGTGGCGTTGTTGATTGGTGTGCCGTCGGGACAGTTTGTATTAATCGTCATTGTCATGCGCATGGTGGAGAGCCTATCCCACGCCAACACCCGCCTACGCTTCGGCTGGCTGGGTGAGCGCCTGCTGGTAAGTCCGCAGTTTCACCGCCTGCACCACGGCATGACCATAGGCCACGAAGGTCCGGCGCGCGGCTGTAATTTTGCGCCCCTGTTCCCCTTGTGGGACATACTCTTACGCACCGCCAATTTTTCCCACGGCCGCATCCCTACCGGGATCAGCGACCAACTTGAGGGTAGCGACTATGGAGACAGCTTCGTACGCCAGCAAATATTGGGTATTAAGCGCTTAGTGCACAGCGTAGTGGGAAATAAAGTTTAAAGCTGATTCTGCACCGTGACCGTGGGCAGCACGCCCACGGCAACTACCGGCGCAACAACGACGGCTTGGTCGCCGACCGGGTTGGGCAACAGAGACGGTGCCACCGCCAGCTTAGGCGTGACGACCTTGATTTCTTTCGGCGTATAGTGCTTACGGAACGTCATGACCTTACGCACATAGTCTTGGGTTTCGTTGTACGGTGGTATGCCTTTATAGCGCAGGACGGCGTTCTCGCCGGCGTTATAGGCGGCGATGGCGAGACGATGATTGTCTTTAAACATCGCCAATAAATCCTTCAGATAGCGCACCCCGCCCTGGACGTTTTGCACCGGATCAAAAATATCATCCACACCGTAACGCACCGCAGTTGCCGGCATAAGCTGCATCAGTCCCGAAGCGCCCTTGGGAGACACAGCATTGGGGTTAAATCCCGATTCCACGTGCATGACGGCCTTCACCAGGGCCACATCCACCCGGTTGGCCGCTGCCGTGCGCTTGATCAGACGATCATAGGTGCTGGAATCGAGGATGACCGACTGAACCCTGCGCTCCGACACCATGGCGCCCATACCCCGGGCCGAGTCGCTTTTGCGCACGAGTTTGTAATCTTTGCCGCTTAAGGGGTAATCGGTAATGATGCGGGTGCCGCCGGGCATTTGATAAATATATAAGGCGGCCTGGGTGCTCCCACCAAAGCTGACGCTTAAAGCCAGTATGGCAATCTGCCACTTTTTTATACGGATTTTCTTTTTGTCCATAAAATGCACCCTAAAATAGTGACCTACCACTGGGATCGATAGGCCATATTGATGCATTTCTTGTGCCATGGAGGGAAGTCCAGAAGTCGCTAATATTGCTTATAATTGGCCAGATTGTAGCAGAATTTTCCGTAGTCCTCACCCCAAGCTTGCCAATGGGTGACCCTTAAGGGCAAGTGCGATTTTTTACCGGCTTGCCGTCTACCCCTGGTATCGCCCCTAAGCGGGCTGACCGCGCCACGCGTCCGGAAAATAGCCCCCTGCACTTGCACGGTATTCCTGGACTCCCTTACACTGCCCCGCGACTTAAGGCCATGCGTGAGCAATGCTTTCGCTTACAATTCTTTTTTCAGAGGCCGCTTAAACCTAGCCCCCTCATATAGCCAGTAGCCAGCGCCCCACCGGTGCATCGTTCGGAGCCCAGCCGTGAGCAGCATAACCCTTAATAAAGCGAATTTTGAAGACGTCATACACAAAAACCCCATGATCATCATCGATTTCTGGGCGCCCTGGTGTGGGCCGTGCAAAAACTTCGGGCCGGTTTTCGAGGCCATTTCGGATAAATACCCAGGCCTAGTGTTCGCCAAGGTCAATACCGAAGAAGAACAGGAGCTCGGCGGGATGTTCCAGATCCGGTCCATCCCCACCCTCATGATTTTCCGCGACCAGATCATCATCTTCGCCCAGCCCGGCGCGCTCCCGGGCAGCGCCTTGGAAGAGATTATCGGTAAGGCCCAAGCATTGGACATGGACAAAGTGCGGCAGGACATGGCGGCGCAACAGGCACCCGCCTAGCAGGCACCGCCCCTTACCCCACCCACACCCGGGCATTACGGAACATACGTAGCCAGGGGCCATCCTCACCCCACTCCGGGGGATGCCAGGAATGGGTGATGCTGCGGAACACCCGTTCCGGATGCGGCATCATGATGGTGAAGCGACCGTCAGGCGTGGTTAGGCCGGTGATGCCGTGGGGCGAGCCATTGGGGTTGGCCGGGTACTGCTGGGTCAGTGCACCGCGATGATCGACAAAACACAGGGCCACCTGCCGGCTCAGGATCAATTGCTCCATCTGTGCGGTATCGCGGAACTCGGCGCGCCCCTCCCCATGGGCCACGGCAATGGGGAGGCGCGAACCGGCCATGTCAGTAAGAAACATGGAAGGATTTTGCGGAATATCCACCAAGGCCACGCGCGCCTCGAACTGCTCCGAGCCATTACGCACAAAGTGCGGCCAGAGCTCCGCGCCCGGAATCAGCGCATGCAGGTTGGACATCATTTGACAGCCGTTGCACATGCCCAGGGCGAAGGTGTCGCGGCGGTCAAAAAAGGCGGCGAACTCGTCGCGCGCGCGTGCATTATAAAGAATCGACTTGGCCCAACCCTCGCCCGCGCCCAGCACGTCGCCGAAAGAAAAACCACCGCATGCCGCCAGCCCCTTGTAGCCCTGCAAGGACGCACGTCCTTCGATAATATCGCTCATGGTCACGTCCACCGCGAGAAAACCGGCGCGATCGAAGGCCGCCGCCATTTCCAGCTGACCATTGACGCCCTGCTCGCGCAGGATAGCGATGGGCGGTCGCGCGCCGCGGGCAATATAGGGCGCCGCCACGTCCTGTTGCGGGTCGAATGTCAGTTGTGCATGCAGGCCGGGGTCGGCACCATCCAAGATGCCGTCGTATTCCTCTTGCGCGCACTGCGGATTGTCGCGCAGCGACTGCATGCGAAAGCTGGTTTCCGACCACATGCGCTGTAAATCAATACGGCTATCGCTGAATACCAGGGTTTGGCCGCGCATGATCGTGATGTGGTCGTCGTCGGTCACGCTGCCGATAAGATGCGCGTGGCGCGCCAACCCGGCCTTCTTGAGCGCGCCGAATATGCCGTCACGCCGTGCCCGTGGGATCTGTAATACCGCCCCGAGTTCTTCATTGAATAGTGCCGCGACCGCATCTCGCCCGAGATCGTCGATATCCACTCTTATGCCGCAGTGGGCAGCGAAGGCCATTTCGCACAAGGTGGTAAAGAGGCCGCCGTCGGAACGGTCGTGATAGGCCAGCACAAAGCCAAGCTCATTGAGCGCTTGGATCACGGCAAAAAATAACTTGAGCACGCGCGGGTCGTCCAGGTCCGGCGCCACCTGCCCGACTTGTTTATACACCTGGGCCAGGGCCGAACCCCCTAGGCGATTCTGGCCCTTGCCTAGATCGATCAAGATAAGATCAGTCGCACCCTGGTCGGTGCGCAGCTGCGGCGTAAGGGTCTTGCGCACGTCCAACACCGGGGCAAATGCCGTCACAATCAGAGAAAGCGGCGCGCTCACCGCGTGCTGTGTACCGTCAGCGTCCTGCCACACGGTCTTCATGGACATGGAGTCCTTGCCCACGGGTATGGAAATACCCAGGGCCGGGCACAGCTCCATGGCGACCGCGTGCACCGTGTCGTACAGCGCCGCATCCTCACCCGGGTGACCGGCGGCGGCCATCCAGTTGGCGGAAAGTTTTACGTCCGGCAGTTTCTCGATGCGACTGGCGGCGATGTTGGTCAGGGCCTCGCCTATGGCCATGCGCCCGCTCGCCGCCGGGTCGAGAAGCGCCAGCGGTGCGCGCTCGCCCATGGCCATGGCCTCGCCGGTATATCCGCGGTAACCGGACGCGGTCACCGCCACGTCCGCCACCGGCACTTGCCAAGGACCGACCATTTGATCGCGACACACCAGGCCGGTGACGCTACGGTCGCCGATGGTAATCAGAAAATTCTTGCTCGCCACCGTCGGCAGGCGCAGCGCGCGTGCGACCGCGTCGCGTATATCGATAGCACTGGTTTTGAATTTGGGCAGCTTGCGCGTCACGTGTTTAACGTCGCGTAACATACGCGGCGGTTTACCCAATAGCACGGCAAGCTCCATGTCTATGGGCCGTGCGACCGCCAGGGATGGCGGAAGTACTGGCGCCAGGTCTCGCGAGACAAACGCAGGAGCAGTTTCCAGTGCTGTGTGTGCGCCAGCGGCGACATTCGCGGAAAAATAACTATCCTCCACAATCAAACGTGGCTCCGCCGTGGCCCGGCCGATGAGCGCGTACGGGCAGCGTTCGCGTTCGCACAGGGCGCGAAACACCGCCAGCCGCGCATCCGTCACCGCCATGACATAGCGCTCCTGTGCCTCATTACACCAGATTTGCATGGGCGACATGCCCGGTTGGTCGTTCGGCACGGCGCGCAACTCGAAGATGCCGCCGAGGCCAGCGTCGTTAATAATCTCGGGCACTGCATTGGACAGACCACCCGCGCCCACGTCGTGGATGGACACAATGGGATTGTCCTCGCCCAGGGCCCAGCATTGGTCTATCACTTCCTGGCAGCGGCGCTGCATTTCCGGGTTGCCGCGTTGCACTGAAGCGTAATCTAGATCCGCACTGCTGGTGCCGGTGGCGACACTGGAGGCGGCGCCGCCGCCCAGGCCGATGAGCATGGCCGGACCGCCCAGGACAATGATGCCGGCGCCCGCGGGGATCGGCTGCTTGTGCACGTCCTCGGCGCGTATATTGCCGAGACCGCCGGCCAGCATGATGGGCTTGTGATAGCCGCGCACCTCACCGTCGACGATCTCTTCGAATACGCGGAAATAGCCGCCGATATTGGGTCGGCCGAACTCATTGTTGAAGGCCGCGGCACCCAGAGGACCGTCGAGCATAATAGAAAGCGCACTGGCGATGCGCTCAGGCTTGCCGTGATCGGTCTCCCACGGTTGCTCGCCGCCCGGGATGCGCAGATTGGAAACGGAAAACCCGCAGATGCCGGCCTTGGGTTTGGAACCACGGCCGGTGGCGCCCTCGTCGCGGATCTCACCGCCGCTGCCGGTGGCGGCGCCGGGAAACGGTGAGATCGCAGTGGGATGATTATGGGTCTCCACCTTCATCAGGATGTGGGTGTGCTCTTCCTGATAGCGATAGTGATGGGTGCGCGGGTCGGGGTAAAAGCGCGCGCCGTGAAATCCTTCAATCACTGAGGCATTGTCCTTGTATGCCACCACGGTGCCGCGCGGGTTGAGTTCGTGGGTGTTGCGTATCATGGCGAACAGGGAACGATCGCGGCGCTTGCCGTCGATCACCCAGTCGGCATTGAATATCTTATGCCGGCAGTGCTCGGAATTGGCCTGGGCAAACATCATGAGCTCCACGTCGGTGAAATTGCGCTGCGTACGCTCGACGTTTTCCATCAGATAATCGATTTCGTCCGCGGACAGGGCCAGCCCGAGATCGCGGTTGGCCGATGCCAGGGCGACCTTGCCGCCACCCAGTACGTCCACCACGCTTAAGGGCGCCGGCCGATCCTGCACGAACAGATCCGTGGCCTCGGAAAAATCGGCTAGCACACTTTCCGTCATGCGATCGTGGATCATGGGCAGCAAGGCCGCCCGCTGCGCGGCAGTCAGCGCGCCATCATTACGCGTGCGCACATGCCAGGCAATGCCGCGCTCGAGACGCTTGATCCAAAGTAGACCACAATGGTGCGCGATATCCGTGGCCTTGGTAGACCAGGGCGATAGGGTCCCGACGCGTGGCACCGCCAGAAACAATTGGCCGTCCATGGGCTGTGCGTGCTGGCCGGGACCATAGGTAAGGATTTTTTGCAGGGCCTGCAGTTCGGCCGCAGTGGGCTGGGCGGTAATCGCGGCAAAATGCCAGTACTCCGCGGATATCTGAGTGATATCCGGCGCCTGGGCCTGCAAGGCCCGCAGTAAACGCGCATGGCGAAATGGCGACAGGGCCGGTGTGCCCTGGAGCTTGATCACCACGGTGGATACAATATTCGTCGCCATGGTTGGTCCGGAAGTGGGAGTGATTTTGCTGCTGTCCATGTGTTCTTTACCTACTGATCCGATCGATCAAATAGTGCGTAGTATTTTCTCCCTCTCCCTCTGGGAGAGGGAGAGGGGTGAGGGGCGGCAGCGTCAAAACCGCCCTCATCCTCGGCAATTGCTCCCTGCATTGCTCTACCTCCGGCATCCATGCCGTCGTATCCTTCTCCCAAAGGGCATAGGTATCTACACAAGTTAAACATAATGCCTTAAATAGTGCCGCATTGATCGCAGTAGCAACGAGACGTAGGGTGGGCGACCGCCATGGATGGCGGAAGTACTGGAAACGCAGGAGCAGTTTCCAGTGAATCGCCCACCAGCGCGTGCCGACCGAAGTCGCGTGTGGTGGGCGATGCCCACCCTACCAGGTTTGTGTAGATACCTATGCCCAAAGGGAGAAGGGACCCATAGACAGCGGTGTGCGCTATTCGTTGTTCTCCTCAGTTAAGTCTCTCAGCGTAACTCGCGCCACGGCAAACCTCGTTCCTGATCGGCAATCTGCACCCAGGTATGCGCGCAACCTAGGGCGTTGCCCAGGGTTGTTTGTACGAGGTAAGGTGTATTGTTTTTTTCGCTCAAATGCGCCGCCACCAAATGTTGCAGGCGCGAGTTATCCAATCGCGCCAGTAATTGGGCCGAGGCGTCGTTATCCATGTGGCCCAGGGGGCCGCCAACCCTTTCCTTCAGAGACGCGGAATATTCGCCGTTAAACAGCATATCGCGATCATGATTGCATTCCAGCAATAGGGCATCGCAAGCGCTGAGATTATCCTCGATGTGACGCGTGGAAGAACCGGTGTCCGTGAGTACGCCTAATCGGCGCTCGCCATCGGAGAAGATAAACTGGCTCGGTTCGCGCGCATCGTGCGGCACTGGAAACGGCGTGACGTGGATGCCGTCGATCTCGAAACCCTCATGACAGCTGAACACCCGCACCTCGGGCAGTGATCCGCACTGGGCCTCGGCCGCCTTGAACGTGCCACTGGTCATCCACACCGGCAGCCCGAATTTGCGCGCCGCAGCACCCACGCCGCGTATATGATCACCGTGCTCATGAGTAACGACGATGGCGGTCAAGGCCGCCCCATCGCGACCGGCGCGCGTCAGGCGTCGCGTCAGCTCGATGAGAGAGAAACCACAGTCCAGCATAATGCAGGTAGTACCGCTTTCGATCAGCGTGGCGTTGCCGCGGCTACCGCTGCCGAGGGAAGCGAATCGCATGCCGGGTGTGGGTTGCAGCGACGGTCACCTCGCCTTATTTAAGTTGTTCGAACAGCCGTTCCACAATGCGCTTGCCCACGGTCGAGGTATCGGCTTTACCCTGGGCATCCAGCACCTCCACCTCGGTAGCCGCGTCTTTGCCGGCGCCGGCCAGGGCCTTGAGGCTGATCTGATAACGGTCGTCGACCTTCTTTTCTTTGCCACGGTTGAAGCGCGCGAAAAAACCTTTTTCGGCGCGCACTGCTTCCTTGAGGCCATCGGTAGCGCGGACGTAATACAGGCCCTTGCTGCGATCACGGTCTTCCACCACGAACCCCGCTCTATCCAGGGTGAGACCCACTTGCCGCCAGGCGCTATCCATGTCGCCGCTCAGGCGTACTACGCTGAGGCCACGGCTATAATCGACCAGCTCCGCGCGCAGCTTGCCGCTGACGCCATCTTTACCTGGGACCGCGGCCAATAATTCCTGCCCCTGGCGTTCCGTGGCGCCCAGGAAAAGCATGATCCGGCGCAGCATCTCGGCCTCGATCTCCGGGTCCGGTGCGCGCACTTGCCACCCGCTATTTTCTCCGCTGCCGGTTTGTGCGACACCGCGATAGGATACATAAATCTCGCTGGTATTCGCCACAGTCGTGCGTTCCATACGTACGCGCAATTTATCGCGTATGCCGTGGACATCCGCGCCTAATGATTTATGTTCGATTAAATTCGATACCCACTCGGTTTCCAGTATCCCGGTTTGGGGATGGTCGCTCACCAGTGGGAAATTGTGTTTTTGAAAAAATGCCCGCAATGTCATCCATGTCTTGTCCGGCTGACCGGTGACCACCAACCAGCGCTGGGTTCCGGATCGCTCGATACGCATACCGCTGGGTTCTGGTAATAAGGGGACACCAGAAACGGCGGCAGGCACGCCTCCGGCATAGCTTGAGTAAGTGGCCGGCCCGGTGGCGGCGTCTGGCACGATGAGCTCAGCGTCGCTCTTGGGCAAAGTAAGATCGGGCGGCACCACCAGCGGCGGGCGACGCTCAGCCGGCGGCATGTCCTTGGGCGTGCTTGCGCAACCGCCCAGTGTGCCTCCCACTATCCTAAACATTGCCAAACTCGCGAATAGCGGCGTTAGCCGGGAAATTGTCATTGCTGGTTCTCTTGGCACTAATAGTGATAAAGACAGTTTCGATCTGTTCGCGGCTAACACCGCACACCCGCCTGGGCCATGGCCTGGCGCACCAGGGCATGGTGCTCCGAAGATAGCCGGGTCAGGGGCAGACGTATGCCAGCCTCCATCAGCCCCATAAGCTCCAGCGCCCATTTTACCGGAATCGGATTGGCTTCGACGAACAAATGCGTATGCAGGCCCATAAGAGACGCATTAATACTACGTGCGCCCGCGGCGTCCCGGCGCAGAGCGGCCGCGCACATGTCCTGCATGGCACGCGGCGCCACATTGGCGGTAACGGAAATCACGCCCTTGCCACCCAGAAGTATCAGGTCCAGGGCGGTGGCATCGTCCCCGGCATACACCTGGAATCCCGGCCCACAGGCGGCGATGATCTCCCGTGCCCGCGCAAGATCGCCGGTGGCTTCCTTGATGCCAATAATATTCGGGATAGCAGACAGACGTTTAACCGTGCCCGGCAGCATATCGCATCCGGTGCGCCCCGGCACATTATAAAGAATCTGGGGAATGGCCACGGCCTCGGCAATGGCCTTGTGGTGTAGGTAGAGACCTTCCTGGGTCGGCTTATTATAGTATGGCGTCACCAGCAGACAGGCGGCGGCCCCCAATTTCTGGGCGCACAGGGTAAGCTCTATGGCTTCGGTAGTGGAATTGGAGCCGGTCCCGGCAATGACCGGCACCCGCCCAGCGGCGTATTCCACAGTGCGCGCGATCACTTCGCAGTGTTCGTCCCTGTCCAGGGTCGGCGATTCCCCGGTGGTTCCCATGGAAACAATGGCCGGGGTGCCGTTATCGATCTGGAAATCCACCAGTCGGCGCAACGCCGCGGTATCGACCGCACCGTCCTGATGCATAGGCGTCACCAGGGCGACTATGCTGCCTTGGAACATAGTAATTACCTGAACTTGAACAAAAATAGAGCGAGGATAGTACGTTTCCCTCTGCTCGAAAACAAGAGCCATCTCTTGCAGCAGGGTCAAATTTTCGCCGATCCGGTGCGGAATACCGATACGATGCCGCCGGCTGCATGCTTAAGGTGCGCGCCCGTGGGCAAACCATGGATGGACTTTCTCCGCATCCTGTTAGTATCCTTCGCAAAACCCCGCCGCTGGCGGGAATCAGGCACGAACGAGACACCATGGCAGAAGAACAAAAAGTAATGCGCGAGATTCGTCTCAATCCTATTGTTCCGAGCGAATCGGTACTCGTGGCCACGGCGCGCAGCATGCGTCCGAAAAAGGCCGAAGAACCGGCACCACGCGACACCCGCAAACACGTGGACACTTGCCCATTCTGCCGCGGTAACGAGGCCAAGACCCCGCCGGCCATCACCACCTATCCCAAAACCGGGGCCGACGCATGGGACATCCGCATCGTGGAAAATCTCTACCCGGTGCTCGGCGACGAGCGCGAAAATCCGAATCTGACTTTCGGCCTGCAACAGACCATAGACGGTTACGGCCGGCACGAGGTCATCATCGATCACAGCAGCCATGGCATAGCGATACACGAAATGAGCGTAGCGCATCTGGCCATGCTGTTTTCCGCCTACCGCGAACGCATGCAACAACTGTATCAATCGAACGCACGCCTACGCTATGTGCTGATTTTCAAGAATTTTGGGCCGGCCGCCGGCGCCAGCATCGCCCACACCCACAGCCAGGTCATCGCCATGCCAGTGGTGCCGGACAACGTCCAGGCCGAGGTCGAAAACAGTTACGCCTATTTCCGCAAGAATCACCACTGCATCTTCTGTACCCTCATCGACGAGGCATTGACATTCGAGGCCACCATCTATAATCGCGACTCCGGCGAGATCCGCCGCAAAATCGATGTCGGCCAATTCGTGGTAGAGCGCGGGGAAAGATTTATCGCTATCAAGCCCTTCGCCAGCCGCTATGAATGGGAAGTGCACATCTTACCGCTCACCCACCAGAGTGATTTTCTTACCACCACGGCGGAAGATCACGCCGATCTGGCGCACGTCGTGCGACGCACCATGGCACGCCTGGATGCGGTCCTGGGCGGTGCACAGTACAATTACTTTCTGCACTCCCTGCCCCACGGCAGCGACAGCAATGAATACCAGCCGAGTTACCACTGGCACATGGAAATCTGCCCACGCACCAGCATCCCCTCGGGCTTCGAATTGGGCTCGGGTCTGTTTGTTAACACGATAAGCCCGGAAGTGGCGGCCGCTATGCTACGGGCGGTTGTCCTGGAATGAAGATGATGCAAGCACGTCGGGCACATCGTTTTCCCGTTTTACGCTTATATTTATCTGGAGGCAGCACCCTATGAATAAGGTAAAAATCGGCCAGCCGGTCCCAGATGTAGAGCTGCGGGCCACCGACGATCAGGTCTATAAACTCTCCGACCTGCAAGGGAAAACCCTGATTCTATACTTTTATCCCAAGGACAGTACGCCCGGTTGTACTACCGAAGGCCAGGATTTCCGCGACAGTTACGAGGAATTCCGCAAACTCAACGCCGAGATCATCGGTGTGTCGCGCGACGGCCTTAAGTCCCACGAGAGCTTTAAAAGTAAACACTGCCTGCCGTACGACCTGATATCAGACGAATCAGAAACCCTATGTAAGGTGTTCGACGTACTGCGCGAAAAAACCAAAGACGGCAAACAGTACATGGGTATCGATCGCAGCACTTTCATCATCGACAAAAAAGGCGTATTGCGGGAAGAATTCCGCGGAGTAAAAGTCAACGGACATATCGCGCACCTCCTGAAGGCTCTAGAGAAGTACGCATAGTCATCGGCCCGCGCCCGCAGATGCCTTTACACCTACCTAGCGAGAACGCATGAAACCAAATAGAAAGAAGCTTTTCGTACTGGACACCAACGTCCTTATGCACGACCCGGCGGCGCTTTTTCGCTTCAAACAACACGACATCTATCTGCCCATTGTGGTGCTGGAGGAGCTGGACAATGCCAAGAAAGGCATGTCGGAAGTGGCGCGCAACGTGCGCCAGGTCAGCCGCTTTATCGACGACCTGATCGAAAAAATGAACGGCGACATCGCCGATGGCCTGCAATTGCCGTCATACAGCGAAAAGCTCGTGGCCGGCCGCCTGTATTTCCATATGGACGCGGTGCGCACCAACCTACCCAATGGTCTGTCCGACGGTAGCCCCGACAATACCCTGCTCGGCATCACCATGGACCTGGCCAAGTTGCATCCCAAGGCGGATGTCACCCTGGTATCCAAGGACATCAACCTGCGCATCAAAGCCCGCGCCCTGGGTGTGCGCGCCGAAGACTACACCAACGACCAGGTGATGGAAGACACCAATCTCTTGTTCATAGGCGCGGCGCGGCTGGAACCGGATTTCTGGGATCAACACGCCAAGGACATGGAATCATGGAAACAGGACCAGGGCCGGACCTTTTATCGCGTACGCGGGCCCTTGGCGCACACCTGGTTGCCCAATCAGTTCCTGTACGATGACAGCGAACGCGCCTTCGAGGCGGTGGTGCGTAAAGTCGAGAAGGATTCCGCCATCATCGAAGTGGTCAAGGATTTCGCCAATGCGCGCCACGCCGTGTGGGGCATTAGCGCGCGTAATCGCGAACAGAACTTCGCCCTCAACTTACTCATGGATCCGGAGATCGATTTCGTCACGTTGCTGGGGCACGCCGGCACCGGCAAGACCCTGCTGACCCTGGCCGCCGCCTTGACCCAGACCCTGGAAGAAAAACGCTATATCGAGATCATCATGACGCGCGTGACCGTGCCCGTGGGCGAAGACATAGGCTTTCTGCCCGGCACGGAAGAGGAAAAAATGGGGCCATGGATGGGCGCGCTGGAAGACAACCTGGACGTACTCAATCCCAGCGAGCACCAGGACCGCGGCGCCTGGGGACGCGCCGCCACCCACGATCTGGTGCGCAGCCGCATCCGCATCAAGTCGCTCAATTTCATGCGCGGCCGTACCTTCCTGAAAAAATTTATTATCATCGACGAGGCCCAGAACCTGACATCCCATCAGATGAAAACCCTGGTGACACGCGCCGGTCCGGGCAGCAAGGTGGTGTGCCTGGGCAATATCGCCCAGATCGACACCCCCTATCTAACGGAAACCACCTCCGGCCTCACCTATGTGGTGGATCGTTTCAAGCACTGGGAGCACAGCGGCCATATTACCCTACAGCGCGGCGAGCGTTCGCGTTTGGCGGATTATGCGACGGAGATTTTATAACGGCAGAGAAAAGAGAAAAGCATACGTAGTTTGAGCAAGTGCGCAAGCTGACGGCAAGTTCACTCTTGTATCTTTTCTCTTTTCTCTTGTATCTGCCTTTCATACCAACTCCGGAACATCGCTTCCAGTTCATCGACCACCTCCGCCGCAGCGCGTCCCTGCATGATGTGCTGGGTCATGAAGGTGGAGGTCTCGTTCAGCATCTTGGAGCGATCCAGCATGGGATAGGTGGCGGCCAGACGCTTGATGGCCTTGACCACCGATTCCTTTTCCGGCCGCGCAATGTCCAACGGTAAGGATGCGACGGTGGCGGCCTGCTCCGGCGTATCCGATGTCGAGGCCTGTCCATACCGGGCGGCGAGGAATTCGGCAAATTCCAGCAGCGTCTCGGCCTGCGCTGGAGGTAGACTCTCCAGGATATCGAGCAAATGCTTGCCGGTTTTTTTTGCAGCGTTGTTCTTGATTAACATAGTGGTTAAATGGTGATGCTATCCTATCTAAACATAGCGACATCTATATGTTTTGTAGGGTGGGCATCCGCCCACCGCATGCGGCTTCGACTGGCACACGCTGGTGGGCGATGCCCACCCTACAAACTCGGTAGTCTATAGGTTATAACGGTAACACCCTATTTTAGTCATCATCCCGCGATCTTGGCATCCACCTTCTTCGCCTGGCGCTCGCATTGCTCGCGGGCGAAATTCATAAATTCTTCCACCGCGCGCAGGCGGAACTTCTGGCGCTGATAAACAAAGGAAAACGGCCGTAGCAGTGGCGGCGTCAAGGGCAGTGCCACCAGGGTCTTAAGCTTCAATTCTTTAGCGACGGTGGCGCGTGAAACTATGGACACCCCGAGGCCCGCCTCCACCGCACTCTTGATGGACTCGGGACTGCCGAATTCCATGCACAGGTTGAGTTCATTGATGTGGATATTATTATGCCCCAGGTATTCGCTGATGACGTCGCGCGTGCCGGAACCCTCCTCGCGGCACAAATACGGCAGCCCCACCAATTCCTTCACCAGTACCGTTTTCTTCTTGGCCATGGCGTGATGCGGCGGGCAGATGAACATTAGCTCATCCTCCCAGCATACCTCCACCGCCAGGTTCTTATTACTCACCGGCGATTCCACGATACCCACGTCCACCGAGTTGTTTTCCACCAAGTGCACGATGCCGAGAGAATTGGAGACGCTCAGCCGCACATTCACCTCCGGATAACGCATCTGAAACTCGCCCAACAGGCCCGGCAGCACGTACTCGGCAATGGTGGTGCTGGCGCCTATGATTAATATGCCGCTGACGTCGCCGGTGAGTTCGCGCACGCGACTGTCCATTTCTCCGTACAGGGTGATAATTTTCTCCGCGTACTCGAACACCCGGTCGCCGGCCGCCGTGAGGCTGATGCGGTTATGAGTGCGGTCGAACAGACGGGTATTGAAATGTTCTTCGAGTTGGCGAATTTGAAAGGTTACCGCCGGCTGGGTCATGTGCAGCGTCTCCGCCGCCTTGGTAAAACTCAGGAGACGCGCGACGGTATGAAACACCTGGAGTCTGCGATCGGCCATAGCTGAATATTTCCCGGTTGCCCGGACTACCTCGAAAAATTGGCAAGTTTTCTATTTGAGCATAA
>JANOTM010000161.1:0-13887 GCA_031416355.1 Gammaproteobacteria bacterium | reverse complement strand
CGATCCCAAGACCGGGCGCCCACTCAAGGTGCCGCATATGGGCTGGAATCAGGTGCGCCAGACGAACACCCACCCGCTGTGGCAAGGCATCGCCCAGGACCAACGCTTTTATTTCGTGCACAGTTATTTTGTCGAGTCGCGGGAAAGAAACGCGGTCGCCGGCACCACCGAATACGGCCTGCGCTTTACCTCGGCCGCGGGCCGTGCCAATATCTTCGCGGTCCAGTTTCATCCGGAAAAGAGCCAGCACGCTGGGCTGCAACTGCTGAAGAACTTCGTCCAGTGGGACGGAAGCGTGTGAACACTCACTAAAAAAATACATTACCCAAAACCCATACAATCTCCTCAGCCAGGCAACTAATCATGTTAGTCATTCCGGCAATCGATATTAAGGATGGTAAGTGCGTGCGCCTGCGGCAGGGACGCATGGAAGACAACACCATATTTTCCGACGACCCCGTGGCCATGGCCGAGCGCTGGGTACAGGCCGGCGCCCGGCGCCTGCACCTCATCGATCTCAACGGGGCGTTCGCCGGCAAGCCAGTGAATGCCAAGGTCATAGGCGCCATTGCGCGCGCCTATCCGGATCTACCTATACAGGTCGGTGGCGGCATACGCGACGAAGACACCATCCAGGCGTATCTGGAGGCGGGTGTGCGCTACGTCATACTCGGCACCAAGGCGGTGAACGTGCCGCACTTCGTCAGCGACGTGTGTACTGAGTTTCCCGGCCATATCATCGTTGGCTTGGATGCCAAGGACGGCAAGGTGGCCATAGACGGCTGGTCCAAGCTCTCCGGTCACGACGTCACGGACCTGGCGCAGAAGTACCAGAACGACGGCGTCGAGGCCATCATCTATACCGACATCGGCCGCGACGGCATGTTATCGGGGGTGAATGTAGAGGCCACCCTGCGTCTGGCACAGGCCATTACCATTCCCGTAATCGCCTCCGGCGGCATCACCGATCTGGAGGATATCCGCAGGCTATGCGCAGTCGCCGGTAACGACATCGTCGGCGCCATCACCGGACGCGCCATTTACGAGGGCACGTTGGATTTTGCCGCGGCGCAAAAGCTGGCGGACCAACTCACGGCGACGGTGTAAGAACCCAGGAGATAACACCATGGGCCTGGCAAAACGCATCATCCCCTGCCTCGACGTGGATAACGGCCGCGTGGTGAAAGGCGTGCGCTTTCTGGATATCCGCGACGCCGGCGACCCGGTGGAGATTGCGCGGCGCTACGACCAGCAGGGCGCGGACGAAATCACCTTTCTCGATATCACCGCCAGTTCCGACAACCGCGCGACCATGGTGCACGTGGTCGAGGCCATGGCGGAGCAGGTGTTCATCCCCCTCACGGTGGGCGGCGGCATACGCAGCCTGGAAGACGTGCGCCGCATGCTGAACGCCGGCGCCGACAAGGTAGCCATCAACACCGCCGCCGTCACGCATCCGGATTTCGTCAAGCAGGCGGCAGACCACTTTGGCAATCAGTGCATCGTCGTCGCCGTGGACGCCAAACAAGTGCAGCACGGCACGCACCCACGCTGGGAGATATTCACCCACGGCGGGCGCAAGGCCAGCGGCATCGACGCCATCGAATGGGCCGTCAAGATGGCGCAGTATGGCGCCGGCGAACTGCTGCTCACCAGCATGGACCGGGACGGCACGCGCGACGGCTTCGACCTGGCGCTCACGCGCGCGGTGTGCGACGCCGTGAACATCCCCGTGATCGCCTCCGGCGGCGTCGGCAACCTCGACCACCTGGCGCAAGGCATCATCGAAGGCCACGCGGACGCAGTGCTGGCCGCGAGCATCTTCCACTTCGGCGAATACACCGTCGCCGACGCCAAGCGCCGCATGGCCGAGTACGGTATCGAAGTCAGACTGTGAGCGGGAAAGTGGCTGCGTAATCTGGCTGTGTCGCCGGAGCGACCGACATGATTTCGTGTGTGCCTGGCTGTCGAAATTTACCCAGCGCCTCTCATTGTGCTTCGTTACCAAAGGACCGCTCAATGTATGAAATATTGTCCTGAATGTGCGAGCAAACTGGAAGCAAGATGCATCGACGATGTTGAACGCATGGCGTGCACTGCATCCACATGCGCTTACATCCATTGGGATAACCCTATTCCCGTGGTTGCGGCCCTCATCCAGTATCGAGACAAAATTGTACTCGCCAGAAATTCACTATGGCCGGAGGGCAGGTTCTCTTTAGTCACGGGATTTCTTGAACGCAATGAATCGCCCACTCAAGCGGTGGTGCGAGAAGTCAAAGAAGAAGTCGGCCTCAACGTCACGTCGCTGGGATTGATCGGCTGTTATTCGTTAGTCGAGAAGAATCAAATAATTCTGGCCTACTGGGCTACAGCCACGGGTGAGTTGCGCACAGGGAGTGAAATTTCAGAGGCCAAGCTCGTGTCGCGTGAAGAACTCGGGTTTTGGCAATTTGGCGAATTAGCCCTGACCTCGGTGATTGTAAAAGAGTGGTTGGAAAAAACCGCCCTCAACCTAGACGCCCTCCCATGACGACAAGCACCCAATTCGCTGACTACGTCCTGGAGTTGCTGGAATCCGTGGGCCCGGTGCGCACCGGCCGCTTCTTCGGTGGAGTGGGCATATCCCGTGGTGATGTGCAGTTTGCCATGATCATGGGGAGCAGTTTGTATTTAGTGGTCGACGATAGTACGCGTCCCAAATATGAGAGCGCGGGTATGGCGCCGTTTTCGTACACTACAAAAAAGGGACGCATACAAGTTAGAAGATATTTCGAGCTGCCAGAAGAAATATTGACTGATCCGGATGAATTAAGGGTGTGGGTACGCGAGTCCATAAATATAGCCAGCCAAGTTAAAAAACCCAAGTCTATCAAGGCGGTTCAGCCAGCGCGCGCAAAAAAGCGTCGTGCCCGGTAGCATAGCGTTTCAGCACACTAAGCAGCCTGACGAAAAGGAGATATGTATCATGGTATACAAAGGCGCATGCCATTGCGGCGGCATCACGTTTGAAGTCGAGGGCGACCTAAAGCAGGTTATGGACTGCAACTGTTCCCATTGCAGCAAGAAAGGCTATCTATTATGGTTCGTCTCTCGAGAGCAACTACGGCTAGCCACCGCCGCAAGCGATCTTGCCACCTATACCTTCAACAAGCATATTATCAAGCATCACTATTGTTCACGCTGCGGCTGCGCGCCCTTTGGATTCGGGACGGATCCATCCGGGGTCGCTACCGCCGCTGTCAATGTGCGCTGTCTTGAGGGTGTTGAGTTATCGGCTCTTAAGGTGACGCCGGTCGATGGGCGCAGTTACTGAGACTGTGCGTCCCCATGCGCGCGAATCCTATATATAATCTTTTTGTGGACCGAGGGGATGGGCATGACTAACTACCAAGCGAAGAAACATCATGGCTGAGACCTGGTTAGATGCAGTGAAGTGGGACCAGGACGGCCTGGTGCCGGTGATCGCCCAAGAACAGGGTAGCGGCAAGGTACTTATGGTCGCCTGGATGAACCGTGCGGCACTGGCGGAAACCGCCCTCGGCGGCAAGGCGGTCTATTGGTCGCGTTCGCGCCAAAAGTTGTGGCGCAAGGGCGAGGAGTCCGGTCACGAGCAAACGGTGCGTGATATCCGCCTGGATTGCGACGGTGACGTAATACTACTGAGCGTGGAACAAAAAGGCGGAATTGCCTGCCATACCGGGCGCCACCATTGCTTTTTCCAGCAGCTCCAAGGCGAGCGCTGGGTCTCGGTGGAACCGGTAATCAAGTCAGAACAGGAAATCTACGGCAAGAAAGGCTAACATAGGCGAACGGCACGTGGTGTGAGGTGCCTGAATATGCCGATAGCCGGTGGGTCACTTTAAAATCAATGTCTACCATACTTAATAAGCTGGCCGCCGTCCTGGAGTCCCGTAAGGGGGCGGCCCCGGAGTCATCTTATGTGGCGGGTCTGTATGCCAAAGGACTAGACGCCATACTTAAGAAAATTGGCGAGGAGGCGACGGAAACCGTCATCGCCGCCAAAGGCGGCGACGCCAGTCAGGTGGTGCACGAGCTGGCCGATTTGTGGTTTCATACCCTGGTGCTGCTGGCACACCAGGGGCTCAGGCCGGACGATGTATTGGCCGAGCTGGAACAGCGCTTCGGTTTGTCCGGGTTGGACGAGAAGGCATTACGAGGTAAACCATGAGCGATTGCCTGTTCTGTAAGATCATCGAAGGCAAACTGCCGTCGGACCGGGTGTATGAAGACGAGCAGGTGGTGGTCTTCAGGGATATTCACCCCAAGGCCCCGGTGCACCTATTGCTGGCGCCGCGCGTGCATTTCGCCAGCTTGAATGAGCTGGTGCCGGCCCACGACGGCCTGATGGCGCACATGCTGCGCCTATTGCCGGTATTGGCCAAGAAACAGGGGTTGGACAACGGATTCCGTACCATCATCAATACCGGCCCCGGCGGCGGCCAGGAAGTTCCACATTTACATATACATCTCCTGGGTGGTGGACGCCTCCCGGGATTTTAGTTATCAGCAAACACATTATTCACATCACGTCCTGGCGGATGTGCGGGAAGGCCCGCAGCATGCCACAGGCGCAAAGCAGGAGAGCGTTATGGGTCTCAGTATCTGGCACTTATTAGTTGTTCTGGCCATCGCATTGGTGATATTCGGTACCAAGAAGTTGCGCGATTTTGGTGGCGATCTGGGCGGCGCGATCAAAAATTTCAAGTCTTCGGTAAAGGATGAGGACGCCGACCAGAACGGCACACCCGCCGCCAAAGGACAGCGCAAAATCGCCAAACACCCGGGCAAGCCGATCGAGGGCAAAGTGACCGCTAAACACACCAGCCGGCAGAAGAAGAAGGTCTAAATCCACTAACGCCGGGCCGCGCCCGTGTTCGATATCGGTTTTTCAGAAATGATAGTGATCGCCCTGATCGCGCTCATCGTGCTGGGGCCGGCGCGCCTGCCGGAGGTGGCACGCAGTGCCGGCCGCTGGGTGGGGAAGGTTCGGCGTTTCGTGGAAAACGTCAAACGCGATATCGATCAAGAGATCAAGGACGAGGATCTCGACGCCTTCAGACAGATGCACACGGAGCTAAGTGAAACCCGCAGCCTATTGCAAAAATCCACCGCCGAGACCTTTAATAGCTTCAGCCGTCAAATTGATATGGACGATGCCGTAAACCCGGCGGCGCTGCCGGCCCCCGACACGCTACAGACGCCCATCGCCAAGCCGAAGAAACCCGCCAAGCCCGCTGCCGCCACGCGCGCCAAAAAGAAACCGGCCGTCGCCAATTCCGCTGATCCCAAGACCCATAGAACCCCCCATGGCAGCGCCAAAAAACCCCGAACCCGCTGAGGCAGGGCCGCGCCGGTCGCAGCGCAAGAGGACGCCCGAGGCGATCGGTGCGCAGAACAGTCCGGTAAGCAATTTCATTTCCCATTTGCTCGAGCTGCGCAACCGTCTTATGTATGCCGTGATCACCGTGGGCGTGGTATTCGGCGCGCTCCTGCCGTTTTCCAATGACGTCTATATCTTAGTGGCGCGGCCGTTGATGGACGTGTTGCCCGAGGGCGTGGGTATGATCGCCACCGACGTGGCATCGGCGTTTCTCACGCCCATAAAGGTGACGCTGGCCCTGGCCATAGTGGTGAGTATCCCCATGATTTTATATCAGCTGTGGGCGTTCGTGGCGCCGGGGCTGTACCGGCACGAACGCCGCATGACAATACCGCTGCTGGTTTCTAGCACGCTGTTGTTCTATGCCGGCATGGCCTTCGCCTATTTCGTGGTATTCCCGGTGGCGTTTGGTTTTTTTGTGAAGACGGCACCGCAGGGTGTAACCATGATGACCGATATTAAATCGTATATCGATTTCGTTTACTCCATGTTCTTCGCCTTCGGTATCGCCTTCGAACTCCCGGTGGCGCTGGTCCTGTTGGCGTGGATGGGTGTCATCGATCCGGAAAAGCTTGCCACCAAGCGCCCGTATGTGGTGTTGTGGGTGTTCATTGTCGCGGCGTTCATTACGCCGCCGGATGTTTTCTCCCAGGTGCTGCTGGCCGTCCCCATGCTGATTCTATTCGAGATCGGATTATTCGTGGCGCGGCGCTTGGCCCGTAGCCCCCGCCGCGGCGATTCCGATGGCCACCACCCGCTCTCCGACGCGGAAATGGATGCCGAGTTCGACAAGCACGAACGCGAGAATGCTGCGAATGCCAAGGGCGGAAAGTAACTCTTACCGACCTGGGCCCGGGGCATGACAATGTTTGCACGCCGCATCTTCGTTGCTATCGCCCTAACTGCCCTCATGGCCGGCGCGGCCGAGGTCTGCGCCGAACCGCTTGTCAACCAACTCCACGATCACGCGTCGCCCTATCTTGCGCTGCACGCCGCGGATCCAGTGGCGTGGCAAGCATGGGGTCCGGCGGTGCTCGAGCGCGCGCGTCGCGAGCACAAGCCGATCTATCTTTCCATTGGCTATTTTTCCTGTCACTGGTGCCATGTGATGCAGCGCGAGAGCTATCGCAATCCGGCCATCGCCGCGTTTCTCAATCAACACTTTATTCCGGTGAAGATCGATCGTGAACTCGAGCCGGCACTGGATGCGCGCATGATCGCCTTCGCCGAGGCCACCCGTGGTCGCAGCGGCTGGCCGTTGAATGTATTCGTCACGCCCGCGGGATATCCCATGCACGCGTCCCTATACCTGCCCGCGAATGAGTTTCTTGCGGTCCTGCGCCGGGTGGAGCAGTTGTGGCGGGAGGATCCCACCGGCATCGAGCGTATCGCACGCGCTGCGGATACCACCCAGAGCGCGCCGCGGCAGCAACCCCCATCCGTCGCCGCACTGGCGACCGCTGTCATGACGGCGGTCCATGCCCACGAGGACAGCCTGCAAGGCGGTTTCGGCGAACAGTCTAAATTTCCCATGGTCCCACAGCTGCAGTTCCTATTGGCGCAGTACACCCGCCAGCCTGACCCTCAGCTCAAGGCATTCCTGACCCTCACCCTGGATCAAATGGCGCAACGCGGCCTGCAGGATCACCTGACCGGAGGTTTTTTTCGCTATACCGTCGATCCCAGCTGGAGCGTGCCGCATTTCGAGAAGATGCTGTACGACAATGCCTTGCTTGCGCGCCTGTATCTGCAAGCCGCGCGCGTTTTCGGACGCGAGGATTATGCCGCGACCGCCGAGCGTACCCGGGATTTTATGCGTGCCGTTATGCGTGCACCCAACGGTGGTTTGATCGCGGCGCTGTCGGCGGTGGATGCACTAGGGGTGGAGGGCGGGTATTATCTTTGGAATCGGGAGGAATTAAATACGCTCTTGGACAAGCACGAATACTCGGCTTATACGCAGCGTTATGGCATGACCGGCGCCGCGCCTTTTGATGCCGGCTTTTTGCCCATACCCACCCTCGATATGCACGCACTGGCGGCCGCCATGGAGCGCTCTGAGGATGACGTGATTGCGCTGTTAGCGAGTGCCGAGAAAAAACTTCGCGCCGCGCGCGACCGACGTGTCGCACCGCGCGATACCAAGGTATTGGCGGGGTGGAACGGCCTGGCGCTGGTGGCATACGCAGAAGCGGCCCGTATTTCAGGCAAGGCCGTGGATGGCGACAGCGCGCGCAGTGTACGCGATTACATCGCTACGCGTTTATGGGATGGCAAGAATCTGCGTCGGGCCGAGGTGAAGGGCCGTACCCTGGGGAGCGTATCCCTGGAAGATTATGCCTATGTCAGCGCCGGCCTGCTGGCTTGGGCCGAATATACCGGCAAAGAAGCCGACTTTCTTCTAGCCAAACGCGTGATGGATAGGGCCTGGGTCCTGTTTTATGGACCTAAGGGCTGGCGCCACCCTGCAGCCCATGCGGTTCTGCCTGCCATGGAGACAGCGGGCCTCACGGGCGATGGCCCCATCCCTTCCCCGGCCGGGGTCTTGGCCCAAGCAAGTCTGCGCTTGGCCAAAAAATACGCTGACCCGGCACTACGCGCCCGTGCCTTGGCCGCGATACGCCGTAATAGTGTCGCTCTGGGTGGCGATTCCTTTTGGCATGTCACTGAAATTGGGGTGCTCTATTATGAGTAAAGGTATAGAAGATAGCCGGGCGACCTGTAAGGTATTTTACGGTCCTGTCTTAAGCAATAATCGCAGTAACAAAAACAAGTAATTAGAGTAGTAATTTGCGCGACAATTCTTAGTTTGAGGCCTACTATGACTCTATAAAGGATTCTAATTATTATTAGGATAATCACCATATCCTAATATACCAAGGATGATCGCCAATGTGAGACGCAGCATGACGTCGGCGTTCCGGAAATTCGCGCATCTATGGCAGTGGGCACCCAAGCCCAGCATTTATGCAAACGGTTAAGTTTCGTCTCTGGAGGGCCGAGCTGCTGCGACCGAGCGCGCTGATTTTTCTCCCGCTGTTGCTGATCGTTACGGTTGTCATGCTGTTGCTGTATCGCATCCAGATGGATGCCGCTCGCACGGTATTACACGCGTCGGAAAAGCAGGTGCTGGATCTGGCCACGCATTCTGTCACGACCGGACTGGACGGGGTGCGTTCGGATATCTCGTATCTGGCGAATAACGGCGTGGTGCAACGCTGGCTGGCAAGTAACGAACCTGCCCGCCGCAACCAGGTCGAGCAGGAGTTCGCCGCCTTCGCCGCGCATAAAGAACTCTACGAACAAATACGGTTACTCGACCTGGGTGGTCGCGAAGTGGTACGGGTCAATTGGCAAACCGGGCGCCCGCTAGCGGTGCCGCAGCGCGCGTTGCAGGACGAATCCGGCCGCGATTACGTGCGCGCTTCTTCGGCTTTGGCACGCGGTGAAATCTATGTTTCGCCGTTCGGCCTGAATGTGGAGCATGGCGTGATCGAGCAACCGCCCAAGCCCGTGATTCGTTTCGGTATGCCTGTGTACGATAGCCACGGACACAAGCGTGGCATCCTGGTTTTGAACTACCGGGGACAGCGGCTCGTGGGTCAGATCAAGGCCATCGCGGCCCAGGCGGGCGGCCAACTGTGGTTGCTGGATGCTAATGGCTACTGGTTGCTCGGGCCCGATCCGCAGAGCGAGTGGGCGTTTATGTATCCGGGTCGCAGTGATCGGCGTTTTGACGTGGCATACCCCGACGCCTGGACGTCTATCCAACAGGGCCCGGTGCGGGGTCAGTTTCTAGCCGGCGGCGGACTCTACACCTATGTCAGGCTCGCGCCGCACACACTGTTACGCATGACCGGTCCGGCTAAGGTGCCGGATTGGGTACTGGTGGCGCACGTGGGAACTTCGATGCTTGCAGCAAAAGCCAGGAACATCGCGCGTAACCTTGGCATCGCCTTCAGCGTGCTGCTGTTGCTGGTGGCCGCGATCTCTTGGGCGATTGCCTACCAAAACCTAAGCCGCAAGCAGGCCGAGACGAACATGCGCACCAGCGAGGCGCGCTTCCGCGCCGTGGCCGAAACCGCCAACGACGCGGTGATTACCGCGGACCGCCACGGCAACATCGTGTACTTTAACCGGGCGGCGGAAGGCATCTTTGGTTATACCTCGGATGAAGCAGTCAAGCAGCCGCTGACCGTACTGATGCCCGAGCGCTTTCGCCGCGACCACAAGGAAGGACTGCAGCGATTCCTCGCGACCGGGGAAGTGCGGGTGGTGGGTAAAACGGTGGAGTTGGCCGGTCGACGCAAGGATGGTGTCGAATTTCCCATGGAATTGTCGCTTGCCACGTGGAAGATCGGCGATGAGGCATATTTTACCGGGCTCGTGCGCGACATCACCCGACGCCGGCAGGCCGAAGGGCACATTCGGCAGCTCAACGAGGATATGCGCGTGCGCGCAGTAGAGCTGGAGGCGGTCAATAAGGAGTTGGAGGCATTCAGCTATTCGGTGTCGCACGACCTGCGCGCGCCGCTGCGCGCCATCGACGGGTTCAGCCAGGTGTTGCTCGAAGACCATGCCGCTAGGCTCGACGCCGAGGGTCGCGGCCATCTTGAGCGGGTGCGCGCCGCCGCGCAGCGCATGGGGCTATTGATCGACGATCTCATTAAATTGTCGCAGGTGACGCGGGGCGAAGTACTTATGCAGGAAGTGGATTTGAGCGAACTGGCCGCAGGCATCACCAGCGAGTTGCGCGCCCGCGAACCGCAGCGCCAGGTAGAGTTGACTATCGAGGCCGGATTGCGCGCGCGCGGCGATGCCAGATTGCTGCGCATCGCGCTGGAGAATCTCTTTAGCAACGCCTGGAAGTTCACCCAAGGTCGCGACCCGGCGCACATTGTCTTTGGTCACGCGCAGCATAACGGACTGCCGGCGTATTTTGTGCAGGACGACGGCGTCGGGTTCGATGCCGCCTATGCCGATAAGTTATTCGGGGTTTTCCAGCGACTGCACGACGCGCGCGAATTTCCTGGCACCGGCATCGGTCTCGCCACGGTGCAACGCGTGATACACAAACACGGTGGCCATATCTGGGTGCAATCGGCGTCTGGTAAGGGTGCGACTTTTTATTTTATGCTCTAGCATGGATGGTGAATTGATATGAAAAACAAGATCATTTTACTGGTAGAAGACAACCCGGACGACGAGGCACTGACACTGCGCGCCTTCAAGAAAAACAATATCACCAATGAAATACTGGTGGCGCACGATGGCGCCGAGGCGCTGGATTATCTATTGGGCACAGGCGGCTCGGGGCACGGCATCGTCGAGCCGCAGGTGGTGCTCCTCGACCTGAAACTGCCCAAGGTGGACGGACTGGAAGTCTTGCGGCGTATCCGCGCGGAAGAGCGTACCCGGTTTCTACCGGTAGTAATACTCACTTCATCCAAAGAAGATCGAGATGTCATCGAAAGCTATCGTCTGGGCTGCAACAGCTACGTGCGCAAGCCGGTGAGTTTCGATGAGTTTCTCGAAGCAGCGCGTTCGCTCGGCCTCTATTGGCTGCTGCTCAATCAATCGCCGCCGAAGTAAACCGGCCAAGCATGCGGAGGCACTAAGGATGGATAGGCCGCTTCAGGTTCTGGTGGTGGAGGATTCCGACGACGATTGCCTGTTGCTGTTGCGGGAACTTAGGCGCGGCGGCTACGCGCCCAGCCACCGGCGCGTGGATACCCCCGAGGCGTTCGCCGACGCCCTCGACAATCAAACCTGGGACATCATTTTCGGCGATTACAGTATGCCGCAGTTCAGTGGCACCCAGGCGCTTTCCATGACGCGCAGCCGTGGCCTAGACACACCGTTCATTATCGTTTCCGGTACCATCGGCGAGGACACAGCGGTTTCAGCCATGCGCGCCGGGGCCCAGGACTACATTACCAAAGGCAGCTATAAGCGCCTGCTGCCGGCGGTGGAGCGTGAGCTGCGCGATGTCATTCTGCGGCGCGAACAGGCGCGCGCCCAGGTCGAGCGGCGCGCCGCGGACGATCGCTTCCGTAATATTATAACCATCGCCGCCGACGCCATCATCGCCATCGATGAAGACCAGCGTATTACCTTGTTTAATCGCGGGGCCGAGAGGATTTTCGGCTATGCCGCCGCCGAGGTCAACGGCCAGCTGCTGGACATCCTGCTGCCGTCGCGCGCGGTCCAGACCCATCGCCGGCAGATTGGGGACTTCGCGCACGGTGCTATCAGCGCTCGTAGTATGAACGACCGAGGCGAGGTCAGCGGGCGGCGCAAGAACGGCGAAGAATTTCCCGCCGAGGCCAGCATCTCCAAGCTCACGGAAAACGGGCACACCACCTTTACCGTGATCCTGCGGGACATCACCGAGCGCAAGCGCGCGGAACAGGAATTACGCCTGTTGCAAGGCATCACCCAGGCCGCGAGCGAGGCCGGCGATGTACACGCGGCCCTGGCCGTGACCCTGGATAAGGTGGGCGAGACCACTGGTTGGACCCTGGCCCAGGCGTGGGTGCCCAACGTCGCGGGCACCGCACTCGAATGCAGCCCGGCGTGGCATTGTTGCGCCGACGGCTTGGAGGAATTTCGCAACGCGAGTCTGGGTTTCGTGTTTGCACCGGGCGCGGGTCTGCCGGGGCAGGTCTGGTCCACCAAACAGCCGCTGTGGATACGCGACGTCGCACGCGCGGTCAATTTCCCGCGCGCACCCGTGGCGCGCAGCGCCGGCCTCACGACCGCCATGGGCATACCGGTACTGGCGGGCACGGAAGTGGTCGCGGTGCTCGAGTTCTTTGCGCGCGATGGGCGCGACCAAGACGCGCACCTGATCCAATTGGTTGCGGCGGTGGCGGCGCAGCTTGGCAGCGTCATCCAGCGCAAGCGCACCGAGGAGCGGCTGCATTATCTCGCCCATTACGATACCTTAACTGGCCTGCCCAACCGGGTGTTGTTCGCCGACCGCTTGCAACAAATGCTGTACGAAGCCGACCGCCATGGCCGCCTGGTGGCCGTGGCGTTCCTCGACCTCGACCGCTTTAAGACCATCAACGACAGTCTCGGTCACGGTATCGGCGACCTGTTCTTGAAGGCGGTGGCCGAGCGCCTGGCGAGCTGCGTGCGCGAAGGCGATACCGTAGCGCGCCTGGCCGGTGATGAATTCACCTTGATCCTGGCCAACATCGGCCTAGCCGATGATGCCGCGCGCGTGGCGCAGAAGATCCTGGATAGCATAGCGCATCCGTTCCACATTGCTGGGCACGAACTGTATACCAGTGCCAGCCTCGGCATGACGCTTTACCCCCTGGACGACCAGGACGTCGAAGGTTTGCTGCGCAATGCCGATATCGCCATGTACCGCGCCAAGGAGCGCGGCGGCAACAGCTACGAATTCCACGCCGCCGACTTGACCTCCAAGGCACAGGCGCGTCTGACGCTGGAGAATGCGCTGCGGCATGCCCTCGAGCGCGAGGAGTTCGAGCTGCATTATCAGCCCGTGGTCGAACTGGAAAGCGGGCGCATGACCGGTGTCGAGGCCTTGATCCGCTGGCGTCATCCGGAACGCGGTCTGGTGGCGCCGGATGAGTTTATTTCCCTGGCGGAGGAGACCGGGCTCATCGTGCCTATAGGCGAATGGGTACTGCGCGCGGCGTGTCGGCAATACCGCGACTGCGGCCCGGCGTTGGGAAGGGCGCTGCGCCTGGCAGTGAACGTATCGCCGCGCCAGTTTGATCGCGGAAAGATATTCGAAGTCGTCACGCGCGTGCTCGAAGAGACTGGTTTCGACCCGCACCTGCTCGATCTAGAGATCACCGAGACCCTACTTATGCAGAACGCCGAAGCCGTGCTCAAGACCATGCATGACCTAGGCGCACTCGGTGTAAATTTTTCCATCGACGATTTCGGCACCGGCTACTCCAGCCTGAATTATCTGAAACATCTGCCCATAGGATTGCTGAAGATCGACCGTACCTTCGTGCGCGATGTGCCGAGCGACGGCAACGACGCGGCGATTGTGAGCGCCATTATCTCCATGGCGCATAGCTTAGGGCTGCAGGTGATCGCCGAGGGTCTGGAGACACGCGAACAGCTGGAATTCCTGCGCAAGCAAGGGTGCGATGCGATTCAGGGCAACTACTTCAGCGCGGCGGTATTGCCCAGTGAAATTGTACGATTTATGCGCGAAGGCAAGATGCTTGCGATGGATTAAGCAGGGCTGCACTTGAGCGATAGGGAATTCCCTCTCCCTCTGGGAGGTGAGGCGGAAACAGGAAAAGGTCCAGTGGACCTTTTCCCCGCCGAACGGGCGCAGATGGTTTTCTGCGCCCCGGCGGGAATGGGTGGGGTGAGGGTGCTTTTGCTTGGTTGTGCCGCGCTAGCGCGCGGGTGTTAAACTCTACTAGCGGGTCCCGCCCCGCCGGCGGGTAACTTTCTTGTCGCCACAAGAAAGTCACCAAAGAAGG
>JANOTM010000160.1:0-1820 GCA_031416355.1 Gammaproteobacteria bacterium | reverse complement strand
TGGGGCGAAACCACGCAGCGCGGACTCATTCCACAGATGATACCGGAAATACGCAGCGCTGATCTTGCGTCTTTGGCCCTGGAGCTTGCCGCCTGGGGCGTGCAGGATGCCAATGCGCTGGCCTGGCTGGACGTACCGCCGGCCGCGCCCATGGCCCAGGCACGCACCCTGCTGACGGAGCTCGATGCGCTGGATGACACCGGACGCATCACCGATGCCGGCCGTGCCATGGCGCAACTGCCTTTGCATCCGCGCCTCGCGCATATGCTGCGCGCCGCCGCGACTATGCAGCGCGGGGCACTCGCCTGCGATATCGCTGCACTCATTTCCGAGCGCGATATTTTTATTGGTGACGCGCGACGTTCGTGCGATCTCGGGGAGCGCGTGGAAGCATTGCAAGCGTTCCGCACACCGAGTCGAAAACGGGCGTCGGTACGCAGTGTGGATGATTACGCGTGCACCCGCGTAGATCAGGCGGCGCGCCAATGGCGGCGCTTAATCGGCGCACACGGGGAGGAGGCCGCGTTTGACTCAGACGATGTGGGTCGTTTGCTGGCCCTGGCCTATCCGGATCGTATCGCCCAACAACGTGCCGCCTCTAACAATATGCCGGGAGTAGTCTATTTACTTGCCAACGGCCGCGGCGCGCGTCTGCCGGAAGGGGAAATTCGTCTACGCCAGCCGTTTCTGGTGGTGGCCAGCGCCGATGCCCAGGGGCGTCCCAGCGCCGTGGCAGGCAAGGTGGCAAAAACAAGCAACGATACCGACGGTCTCATTCATCTCGCCGCACCTATTTCCGCTGACGACTTGCCGCGTTTATTTCCCGGTCATGTGCGCGTCGAACAAGTGGTGCGTTGGGATGGCATGCAAGAGGCAGTCATCGCGCGCCGTGAGCAGCGCCTGGGTGCATTGCTGCTCGACAGCACGCCCCTGCACCAGGCCGATCCCGCTCTGCTACGTGCCGCCATGCTCGACGGCGTGCGCCGCCTCGGACTAGAGGCCTTGCCGTGGACGGAAGAGGCGCGCCTATGGCAGGCGCGCGTGCTATGCATGAGGGCTTGGTTCCCGGAAGATCCGTGGCCGGATGTTTCAGATGTAACCCTAATCGCTACGCTTGATCGGTGGCTCGCGCCTTATTTGGATGGTATGACTCGGCGCGCGCATCTGGCGCGCCTAGACATACTCACCATACTCAGCGCGCAGCTAGATTGGAAGCAGGGCCAGCAACTCGACAACGATGCACCCACCCATATGGACGTGCCCAGCGGTTCACGCCTACGGCTAGACTACCAGCTCGGGGAATCGCCGGTGCTGGCGGTGAAGCTGCAGGAAATGTTCGGACTCGCCGACACCCCACGGGTGGCGCGTGGACGCGTGCCCGTGACCCTGCATTTGTTATCACCGGCGCGCCGGCCGATACAGGTGACCCAGGACTTGCGGGGTTTCTGGGAGCGCACCTATGCGGAGGTGCGGAAAGAACTCAAGGGCCGTTACCCCAAACATCCGTGGCCGGAGGATCCGTGGAACGCGGTGCCTACGGCGCGCGCTAAGCGGCGCACTGACTGATCCGATTAGTAAAAAATGCGTAGTATATTTCCTCTCTCCCTTCGGGAGAGGGGTAGGGGTGAGGGCGCTTTTGCTTGATTGTGCCGCGCTCCCGCGCGGGCCTTAAAACCTACGCGGGCGCTCCGCCCCTGCACCCCGGGTTACTTTTCTTTGCTTGTGCAAAGCAAAGTAACCAAAAGAAAGCACACCCCCATCGCTCGCCGCGCAAAACCAGCGCGGTCCCCTGCGCTCCTCGCCCCACCGGGGCGCTGTGA
>JANOTM010000159.1:0-4353 GCA_031416355.1 Gammaproteobacteria bacterium | reverse complement strand
CTGAAAGAATCGATTAAAACTGGCGTGAGCTCGAAAGGGCCTTACGCTATGTCGCGCACCCCGATTACGCAAATGGCGATTACCAACAAGTGGATAGCAGCGCAAGGTTTGGTGTCGATTAAAGAACAGTGGGTACGTTTTCATTACCCTGTTTCAACCGCCTAGTGCGGACCCGCATGCTAGGTGGTGTGGGGAGGGCCGGAGTGATGCCGGCCCTTACCCGATTAGGTGACGTTGCATTAACTGAGGCTCCATGGCTGAAGACTGAAGCCTCTTTCCTCAACGCGCTTTCGAAACCGAGAGATAGTTTCACGAAGTTGGTTTCTCTCACGGACCTCACTCAGAACTATTTCGGGAACCTCTACAATGCCTTTATCGTCCGGCCCGAACACTTTAAACCTAAGTTTCTGCTCGTAGTCCCTAACTTCTGCAACACATCGAAGCGGACGAAACGCATCCTCTATTATCATCTTAATTTCAGAATTTGTGAGCATCATAGCCACCCAACTATAAGCAGTCGTCCTAACTGACGGATTATATTCCGTCAAAAATGACGAGTATCATTCTTGGCTCTATAAAAAACATGCGGTTAACGTAACATAACCCCGAATAACGGTAAACGAGGAAGGCGTCACTATCCATCTCTTTGCCACGGGGCGAGACCGCCCGACCCACCATGGTCGCGGTGTATCCCAGAGCTGGGCAGTCTCTACCCTCATCCGGCCCTGCGAGCCACCTTCTCCCGCACGCGGGAGTAAGGTGATGCGTGCGGCCTGCGGCCGGGTTTTTGGTAGGGGAGTTGATGTGAGACACCACTAAAGGTTACCCTCACCCCGCCCATGGGCACAAGCCAGGTCTCCAGCCACTTAAATATTCCCAGCGTGAACCTAGAACCTCATTATCTTACGCACCGCAAACCGGTGTGGTCCGATCTGCTGGCCCTGGTCAGCGGTGCGCTGCTGCCCTTGGCATATGCCCCGGTATCGTTATTTCCGTTGGCGATACTTGCGCCCGCGGTGTTGTTCGTGCACTGGCAGGGCGCCACCCCCGGTCGCGCGGCGTGGCGCGGTTTTTTGTTTGGCCTCGGGCAGTTCGGCGTCGGCGTGGGGTGGTTGTACATCGCCTTGCACGAATACGGTGGCATGCATGGGCTACTGGTGTTTCCGCTGTTGCTGATGTTTATCGCGTTTCTTGCCGGCTACCCGGCACTGGTGGGCTGGCTGCAGGCGCGCATATTGACACCTAATGTTCCCGATTGGCAGGGGATATTGGTGTTGCCCGCACTGTGGGTAGCGCTGGAATGGATGCGCGGATGGTTCCTCACCGGGTTTCCTTGGCTGGACCTCGGATACAGCCAGATCGATAGTCCCTTGGCCGGTGTTGCGCCGTGGTTGGGCGTGTACGGTGTGAGTTTCGCGGCCGCCGCCAGCGCCGCCCTGCTGGCACTGGCACTGCGCCATGGGCGCCGCAGCTGGCGCTACCTGGCTGTTCTATTATTGCTCTGGTCGGGTGCCTGGCTGGCAGGCCAACAGTCCTGGGTAGTGCCAGACGGAAAACCCCTGCGCGCCGCCCTGATCCAGGGCAATGTAGCACTGGCAAAAAAATGGTCGCCGAATTACCGCATGGAGATCGTGCAACGCTACGCGGCCCTGACCCAAGAGCAGCACCACGTGGATCTGGTGGTGTGGCCCGAGGCCGCGTTGCCGGCCACCCTGGATGAGCTCGAGGAAGGATACATACCACAACTCGAGCGCCTGGCCGCCAGCCGCCATATGGACATATTGCTGGGTGTGCTGGAGCAGGGATATATTAATGGCGGCCGTACCTATTACAACAGCGTCCTGAGCATAGGCGCGCAGCCGGGGGTGTATCGTAAACACCATCTGGTACCCTTCGGCGAGTACCTGCCGCTGCAAGGCCTGCTGCGCTGGTTGCCCAATTATCTTTTTATCCCCATGTCCGATTTCAGTCCCGGCGCGGCGGCACAAGAGAACCTGCGAGCGGCCGGGCGCAACGTCGGCATTTCCATTTGTTATGAAGACGCCTTCGGCCGCGAGGTCAGGCGCGCCTTGCCGCAGGCATCGTTCCTGGTGAACGTCAGCGAAGACGCCTGGTACGGCGACTCCTGGGCACCGCATCAGCATCAACAGATGGCGCGCATGCGCGCCCTGGAAACCGGCCGGCCCATGCTGCGTGCCACCAATACCGGCATCACCGCCATCATCGATCATCGCGGCGTGGAACTGGCGCGTGCGCCGCAGTTCGCCGTGCAGGTGCTTAAAGGGGAGATACAGCCGATGCAGGGAATCACCCCCTTTGTGCGTTTCGGCAATACGCCGGTGATGGTGCTCGCGCTCCTGATCCTGGTCGCGGTGATTGCCTGGAGGCGGCGCAGGAATTAGACTCTCCCTTTGCAGGTGTGTATAAGCCCCAAGAAATTCCCGGGAAATCGCCGGATCTTTAAAATGTGTACAGGAGAAATCGATGAAGAAAATAGTAGCGGTAATGTGGCTGGCGGCGTGGATATTTTCCGGCGTCGCACACGCCGAGGACAAACTGAAAATCGGTTACGTGGACCTGCGCCAGGTGCTGATGGAAAGCAACGTCGGTAAACAGCACAAGGCGGCTATGGAAAAAGTGGTCAAGGAAAAACAAGGCGCGCTGGAACAGGAAGAGAAGAAGCTGCAAACCCAGAAAGAGGGCTACGAAAAGGACCAGCTCACCTACACCGATGCCCAAAAGCGCACCAAACAGCGCGACCTGCAAGACAAATTCCAGGCCCTGCAAGACAAGGCCAACGACGCGCAGAAAGAATTGCGCCAGAAGGACGGCGACTTCACCAGCAAGGCCCTGAAGGATATTAAGGTAGTCATCGCCGATGTCGCGAAGGAAGAAAAAACCAGCCTGGTTCTGGAAAAGACTGAAGTGTCGGTCCTGTACTCGGACGACGGCTTGGACCTAACGCCCAAGGTTTTACAGAAGTACAACGCGAAACCCGCAGGTAAATAGTTAAAGTAATGCCACAGTGTTAATGTTGGGCTTCACGAAGAACGTTCAGCCCAACCTACCTTAAGCCTAAGTGTAGGGTGGGTTAGCGTTTTTTGCGTAACCCACCAACGTTGCGTAGCAACACAACGCCTTGTTTAAGGAGTGCCTGACGGCACGCCTGGTGGGTTACGGCACACACCGCGTGCCTAACCCACCTACATTGATATGGAGCTGCCTAAGTCTGGTAGGTTGGCGCGCGATAGCGCGTACAACCATGCAAACGCCCCCTCACCCCTAACCCTTTCCAGAGAGAGGGAGAAAAATACCACGTCCTATTTATCGGTCAGATCATTAAAGTAATCAAAAGCAACAACCCCAGTTTCGGACATAGGCGGCGTGCCCCGACTACGGTATGCTTGGGTTTTTAACGCCCTCCGACGACCGACGATGGACTTGCCCTACCACCCCGAAAAAATTGAACAAGCCGCCCGCGAGTATTGGGACAAAAACAAGAGCTTCAAAGCGGTGGAAGATCCCGCACGGGAAAAATTCTATTGCCTGTGCATGTTTCCTTATCCCTCGGGCAAGCTGCACATGGGCCACGTGCGCAACTACACCATCGGCGATGTGATCGCGCGCTTCCAGCGCATGCAGGGCAAGAACGTGCTCCAGCCCATGGGCTGGGACGCCTTCGGCCTGCCGGCGGAAAACGCCGCCATGAAGAACAAGGTCGCGCCGGCCAAGTGGACCTACGACAACATCGCCTACATGAAGAAGCAGCTCCAGTCCCTGGGCCTGGCCATCGACTGGACCCGCGAGCTCGCCACCTGCAAGCCCGACTACTACAAGTGGAACCAGTGGCTGTTTCTGCGCATGCTGGAAAAGGGCATCGCCTACAAAAAGACCGGTTCCGTGAACTGGGATCCGGTGGACCAGACTGTGCTCGCCAACGAGCAGGTGATAGCCGGCCGCGGCTGGCGCACCGGCGCGCTGGTGGAAAAGCGCGAGATTCCCATGTACTACTTCGCCATCACGATGTATGCCGAGGAACTGTTGGACGATCTCGACCAGCTCACCGAATGGCCGGAGCGGGTGCGCACCATGCAGGCCAACTGGATAGGCAAGAGTGTCGGGGTGCGCTTTGCATTTGAATATGAGCTGCCCGACGAAGTCGGAACCAGCGGCCCCTCTCCCTCCGGGAGAGGGGGTGGGGTGACGACTGCATGGATGCACGACTCCAGGGATGGAGGAGGTAGAGCGGCGTCGGGAACCGCCGCCGAGGAGGTAGAGCAAAGCCGGGAGCATTTGCCGAAAAGGAAATGCGCGGGGCCTTAGTTTTAAAGTTCTGGGGTAAGGGGGCGCGGG
>JANOTM010000158.1:0-5142 GCA_031416355.1 Gammaproteobacteria bacterium | reverse complement strand
GGCTATGGAAAGATGGATGTCGTCCAATAAAGTGAGCAGACCTTCGGGGCTCGGCACCTGCTTGGTGAGATTTTGCGCCTGGACCATGGGCGTGGTGTAATGCGATTTCATGGGCAAACACATACTCCTGATTATTGCATTCTTGTTATGCGTCCCGCCGGCCCTGGCCAAATCACCGGTGGTCCTGGTGGTGGGCGACAGCTTGAGCTCCGGTTACGGCATAGACGTGCAGGCCGGCTGGGTGGCACTGCTGGCACAACGTCTGACACAGCAAGGCTACCCGCATCAAGTGATCAACGCCAGCATCAGCGGCGACACCAGCGGCGGCGGCCGCGCGCGTCTGCCACGCATGCTGGCGCTGCATAAGCCGGACTTGGTCATCATTGAACTCGGCGCCAACGACGGCCTGCGCGGCCTCGCGCTCACGGCGATGCAAGATAACCTCGCGGCCATGATTAAAGCCGTGCGCGCGCGTGGTACGCGCGTGGTGCTGGTCGGCATGCATCTGCCGACCAACTCTGGCAGCGCCTATACCGAAAAGTTTCACGCGGTCTACGTTAATCTTGCGCGCCAATTGAAAGTACCCCTGGTGCCTTTTCTATTGGACAGCGTCGCCTTGGATGCGCAGCTCATGCAGGCCGATGGCCTGCATCCGCGCGCGACGGCGCAAGCGCGCTTGCTGGATAATGTGTGGCCGGTACTCAAGCCCTTACTGGCAACGCGCGCGGCGCGCGCGTCCACCCTTTAACAATTTCTAAATATAAGCGGGTTTGTAGGGTGGGCATCGCCCACCACGCGCGGCTTCGGCTGGCGCACGCCGGTGGGCGATGCCCACCCTACTACTGCGACTCAAACCTCTGCTAAAGGAGCGCGCCGCTTCGGTTCGTGGGCCGGCGGATATAGATAAACCTGACGTATCACGTCGTCATGGGGATGGCACTGGAAATGCCGGCGCAGCAGGGTCAAGGGCAATACCAACGGCACGTGCCCGAGACGATAGGCGTGTATTTGTTGCAGCAGCTCGGCCTGGTCTTCGGCATCCAGCGATTTCTTGAGATATCTCATGAGATGCATCAACACCTGGCTATGGCGTTTGACCGTAGCCGGCTCAGCCAAGATGCGCATAAGCTGCTGAATGTATACACGCGCTAGTTTGTGAATAGGCCGCGTGGCTAGGGTGGCCACGAGCTGATCCAGACGACGGTAATGCGATATGCCATGCGCCATGATCACGAGTTTGTGCGCCGCATGAAAATCCACCAGCCGTGCGGCGCTCACACCCTGCGCTGCCAGTTGCTGCCAGCGGTGATACACCAGCACCCGCTGGATAAAATTTTCGCGCACCTGGGCATCCTTCAGGCGATCTTCATCTTCTACCGGCAGCAGTGGCCGTGCCGCCATGAAAGCGGCGGCGTATATACCGCTGGCGCCGGTGCGCTGTCCCGACCCGCGCACCGGTACTTTCGCTATGCCACAACTGGGGGAGCGGCTCTTGAAGATATAACCGCTGATGTCCGGGAGTGCGCGCGCCATGCGCCGCCCATGGGCGGCCAGCGGCCGCGTCACATCCAGTGCGGCGTCTTCCACTCCTAGGGCACGCGGCGCCGATGCGACGCCCACCAGCTCTATGGGCGCGCGCGGCACGCCTAAGCCTATGGCCACCTCCGGGCACACCGGCACAAACTCGAAATCGCGCGCTAGGATGCCGGCGATATACGCGTCGCGCTTGTGTTTACCGTCATAACGCACGCGCTGGCCCAGCAGGCAGCTGCTGATGCCCAGGCGTATCATTGGGGGTTTGCGCGCGCTCATCGGGACTATGTTACCTTAAAGGACCACGGGTATACTGCGACCGATCCCCGACATACCGTACAATATGCTGCTTCTTTCCTATCACCCAATCTGATTCCCTTATGCCCAAACCCTCCGGATGCGTACCGTACAGCGTCAAAGATTTCATCCTCCAGGGAGAGGCGCGTCTGGGGCAAGCCGATCTCGCTTATGGCCACGGTACCGACAATCCCCGGGATGAAGCCGCCTGGCTAGTGGGCCGGACCCTGGGCCTCGCACCCCATGAACTCGACGCACATTTGGATCGCGTGCTCACGCCGGCAGAACAGGCGGCGGTGCAGCAAATTATCGACGCCCGCATCGCCACCCGTAAACCGGCGGCCTATCTGCTGAAGGAAGCATGGTTCGCCGGATTGCGTTTCTACGTGGACGAACGGGTGCTCGTACCGCGCTCGCTCATGGGAGAATTAATACTCGATGCATTTCAACCCTGGGTGGCTACGGATAGCGTGCGGCGCGTGCTCGATCTGTGCACTGGTAGCGGCTGCATCGCGATTGCCGCGGCACTCGCCTTTCCTCAAACACAGGTGGATGCGACGGATATTTCCGCCGACGCCCTGGCGGTGGCGCGCATCAACGTGGCCGGCCACCATCTGGAACACCGCGTCCGGATTATAGAGTCCGACCTGTACGCGGCCCTGGCCGGTGAGCGCTACGATCTCATCCTCAGCAACCCGCCCTATGTGGATGCCATGGACATGGCCGGTTTACCGCAAGAATACCGGCACGAACCCTCCCTGGCGCTCGCCTCCGGCGCCAGTGGACTCGATGCCATCATCCGCATCCTCGCCGCGGCCGCGGCGCACCTGCAGCCCGGCGGCATACTCGTGGCCGAGGTGGGTAATAGTTGTGGCGCCTTGCAGGAACGTTATCCCGAGGTCCCTTTTACCTGGCTGGCTACCGCCAGTGGGGATGACAGCGTGTTCATGTTGACGCTGGAAGAACTGGTGCGCTACCAACCGCTATTTGCGGCTGGGTTAGATATGTAGGGTGGGCACCGCCCACCATCAGGGGCGTCGGCTAGCGTGTTACGGTGGGCGATGCCCACCCTACCGGGTAGGGAGAAAATACTACGTACTATTCGCTGATCGCACCTAATGTACAGCGCTCTGTTTAAGAACCACTTGTAACAAGTGGCACGCCGCAGTCTATACTTTGAACCACTATCACCGGCCAGGAGGCCCGCATGGAACAATTACTGGCGCACCTGGTGGGCGACTACCTCCTGCAGTCCAGCCACATGGCCGAACACAAGGTGCGCTCATGGCGGGTGGCTATTTTTCATGCGTTCGTCTACAGCCTGCCGTTTTTGTTTCTCACCCGCTCACCCAGCGCGTTGCTGGTTATCTTTGGCACCCACGCGGTCATAGACCATTATCGCCTGGCGCATTACCTATCCATGGTCAAAAACATGGCGGGTGCGCCTAGCCGCTGGCGCGACTTCATCACCCACACCGGCCACGCCCAGGATATGCCGGCGTGGATGTCGGTGTGGCTGGTGATTATTACCGACAATACCCTGCATTTGTTGATTAATTATTTTGCGATTAAGTATCTTTAGGGCATCTCTAAAAATCGTCGTTCGCGCGAATGACAGAACCACAATGTATCTATTGAAGTTTACCTAATTGCTTGACAGTTCTCCCCTCACCCTAGCCCTCTCCCCGCAAGCGGGGCGAGGGATGGTCTCCCTCTCCCGCCGGGGCGGGAGAGGGCCGGGGTGAGGGTGGGGCGGTAATGGTTACTGTCACTGTGTGTCAAGTATTTAGGTAGTTCTCAATAGGTGCCCTTTAGAAACGGATGGATTAGCCGTGTAACTATACTCACACCCGCGACAACTGTGGCGAACCGATGAGTTCATACAAAGCGTTACGGCTAATGAAATATACCTCGCGCAGCTCCCCGGCCAGAACACGCGCCATCACGTTGGCGTCCAACGGAGAGAGGTCGAGCATGCGGTCACACACCGCGGCCACCTGCACTGCTCCCACGTTGGCGGCTATCCCTTTCATGGCCTGGGCCAATTCAGTGAGGGTTTCGTAGCATTGAGAATTCACTATCTTGTCTATGCGCACCATCAGGGTGTCGGCCTCGGTTTCAAAAGACTTGACGACATCGGCGAGCTCCTTGGTGTCTTTGCATATTCGCTCCAAGTCAGCTAGCACGTCCATGTCGAGCACCCTGGGGAGCGTGTTACTTGAGCCTGCCGTATTCTCACTATTCAGGATGAGCGATACCACGTCCTGTTCCCCTATGAGCCGCTCCAGGGTCGCGACCAGTACGTGGGATGGCACTGGCTTGGTAAGATAGATGCTGGCCCCAGCCATGGCCAACTCCACCCGCGACACGTCGGTGGTGTCCGAACTTAAGATCACCACGGGCCGAGTTTTTCCGGGTAACATGGCTTTATATTGTTGCACCACCTGCATGCCATCCATCTCCGGCATGTGTAGATCGAGAACCACGGCTTTGTAGTCCCCGGTGGCCAGCTTCTGGAGCGCCGATTCGCCGTCGGCCACGGCATCCACGGCATAGCCGGCGAACTCGAGCATGATCGTGAGGACCTTGCGATTCGTGTAATTGTCATCGGCAATGAGAATGCGGGGTGCCGATTTGCGCGCGCCTGCCCAAATCCACGGTGCCACGCGTACCACGCCAGGGTCTTCATCGGGCGATTCATTGATACGTGGGGCAGTGATCAGTGCAGTAATCATCGCCAGGCTGTCGGCACGGGGCAACGCCCCGCAATATCCCCGCTCCCACAGTTCATTGTCGTGGTAGGGCACGTCCGTCAGGAGGTACATAGGTATCGCCATGGCCTGGGCCGTATCCATAAAGGCCGCTTCGCAACGCACGCCCCCCTGGCGCCGCACCAGGAAGTCGTCCGCCAGCACGACATGCCATGAACGCCCAAAGCGCGCCGCACGCGCAAACGCGGCGTACACATCCTCGGCCGAATTCGCAACGAAAATCTTGGCGCCAGACGGCGCTAACCCTGTCCGCAGGGCGTCCACCCAGGCGGTGTCTTCCGATAGCAAGAGTATTCTCGCCGGCCGGACAACGCCCACGTTGGCCACGGCGGCGTGGCGCGCCAGCGGGACCTCGAACCAAAATAGCGACCCCTTGCCTTTGATACTGGTAACAGCAATACGCCCACCCATCAACTCCACCAATTGCTTGGCGATGGTGGTGCCAAGCCCAGTGCCGCCGTAGCGGCGCGTGATCTGTTCGTGTTCCTGACGAAAGGTCTCCCAAATGTGCGCCAGGGCTTCAGGACCTATGCCTATGCCA
>JANOTM010000157.1:0-12617 GCA_031416355.1 Gammaproteobacteria bacterium | reverse complement strand
TGCTGGGTCAATTACTTATGGCGGCGGTGGCGCGGGCTGATCAGACCTACCAGCGCGTACAAGTGGTCGATCCCTATATTGAATTACACACTGGCCCCGGCCGGGGTTTCCCGGTTTTTTACGTGAGTGAGCGCGGTGCCTGGATAGAAATCCTGTTACGTAAAACCGATTGGTTCAAAGTTCGCCTCGAACAAGGCAAGGAAGGCTGGGTTTACCGCGCGCAACTAGAGAATACTCTGACCGAATCGGGTATCAGAAAAACTTTTCGTGATGTATTGTTGGACGATTATTTTAAACGCCGCCTCGAGTTCGGTATGTCCACCGGGACGTTTGAGGGCGATACCCTGCTGGGCTTTCATCTTGGCTACATACTCACCCCCACGGTGTCGGTCGAAGTCGCATACGCCCAAGTGCAGGGCGTGTTTTCAGGGTCGACCCTATATCATATTAATCTGCAGTCCCAGCCTTACCGTGACTGGCGCTTGGCGCCCTATTTTACTATCGGTGCCGGCAAGTTTAACAATGTCCCCAAATCGACCCTGGTGAGCGCGATCACCACGGATTCTGTAGCCGCTAACGCGGGGCTGGGATTGCGCTATTATATTACCCGCCGCTTTATTGCGCGTGCAGAATTTACCGATTACATCGTATTCATTGGCGACAACCGGACCGATAGCTACAAGTCGCTTACCGCCGGTTTCGCATTCTTTTTTTAACGATCAATGCAGTGGAACACTCGATGACTAAACGCCTTGCGGCAGTGATTCTGATCTCCCAGTGGGTGTTTCTACCGGAGTGCGCCTTAGCGCAAGGGCCGGCAGAAGAGGGCGGTGTTCTGGAGCAAGGTCAGGATGTGCCGTCAACTCAGGTCATTGAGCCTGAGATCGACCGGCGCCATATTAAGACCCCACGTATTAATGTCGATGACCTGGAATTCGGAGCCTACTATGGCGTGTACAGCGCTGAGGATTTTGGTTCCAGCCAGGTAACCGGGTTGCGGCTCGCCTATCACGTGACCGAAGATATTTTTTTCGAAGGCGCCTATGCCACGTCCATGGTCTCCGATGCGCTCTTCCGTCAAATACTTCCGGGTGGCATTTTTATCAACCAGGAAGAAAAACTGACTTATTATAGCGCCTCCATCGGCTATAATTTTTTCCCCGGTGAGGTATTCATCACCAAGCGGCGCGCACTCACCTCCGCGGTGTATGTGATCGCCGGTATGGGTAATACCAACTTCGCCCAAGAAGATCGCGCCACCGTCAATTTCGGCATCGGCATCCGCATATTGCCGACCGATTGGCTCGCCATCCATATCGATATGCGCGATAATATTTTTAAATCGGATATTCTTGGCACTAGCAAGACGACTAATAACTTCGAGTTGCACGGCAGCTTAACCGTTTATTTCTAGGGTTAAAAGAATGAAACCGGTATTGCAAAATAATTTACCAGTTTGGTCTTCTATAGCCGGATTATTTTTCTTATTACTGGCGACCTCTCACGGGGTGGCGGGAGCGCCGAGCACAGCGCCGGATTTTACCCTTAAAGCGAATACCGGAAAGAACGTGCGTCTGCGTGAATTGCAGGGCGAAGTGGTGATGATTAACTTCTGGGCCACATGGTGCGGGCCATGCCGCCTAGAAATGCCCAAACTCGAACAACTCCACCGCCAATATCAGAAGACCGGTTTTACTTTATTGGGTGTCAATCTCGACGACAATTCGGGCAATGCCATTGGCATGGTAAAAAAACTAGGTGTGAGTTTCCCTATCCTTTTCGACAAAGATAAGCGGGTGAGCAAACTGTACAAAGTCGATGCTATGCCCATGACAGTCCTGATCGATCGCGACGGTAAGCTACGTTATTTGCACCGCGGTTATAAGGCAGGTTACGAAGATATTTATCAGACGCAAGTGCGTGAGCTACTTAAAGAATGAATACTCTGGGAGGTAGACTTATTATCACTATAGTCGCACTGGCGCTGTCCAGTGGTTGCAGCGGCACGTCTTGGGTAAAGCCGTATGAGCGCGAGTTTCTAGCGGATCCCATCATGAGCTTTACGCGCGATCCGTTATCGGATAAACATCGGATGCACGTATTTGAGGTGCGCGAAGGTGCGCGCGGGGCCCAAGGCAGCGTGGGGGGCGGTTGTGGCTGCAATTAGCGACACGCCGGGCGACCACGCATGCCGGCCAGGAAGAGGGAGCCCCCCCGTTATGCGGGCGATCGCCGCCGTGCTTACCATGGGCCTGGCGGCGTTTTCGTCGTTGGCGGCGGTGCTACCCGAAGACCGGTCGGATATCATGTATCACTCTTATCAAGGCGGAGGTGTTAAGGCTCACGGGCCCGCGCTGTTGTTACGGGAAGGCATAGGCGATAAGGCATCGCTGGCGGCGTCGTATTATGCAGATACAGTGAGCGGGGCATCCATAGATGTAGTAACCACCGCCAGCCCTTATAAAGATAAGCGCGATGAGTATGGTCTATCCGGCGACTATCTGTATCGTGACAGTGTACTGTCATTTGCCTATACCACCAGTAAAGAGTCGGATTATTTGGCCGACACTTATAGTTTCAACGTAGCACAGGAACTGTTCGGCGGGCTTACCACTGTGAATCTTGGCTACTCCAGCGGGCATGACACTGTACTACGTAATACCGATGCCACATTTGAGGCGACGTTAGACCGCTATCAGTATCGTGTTGGGATATCGCAAATTATTACCAAAAGTTTGATTATGAGCCTGAACTACGAGGCCGTGATTGATGATGGGTATTTGAATAATCCCTATCGTTCAGTACTATTGGCCGGGGGAACTACGCTTGGGGAGAAATATCCCACTACCCGTGACAGCCATGCGTTTGCCTGGCGGTTAGTCAAAGGGCTGGATCTTTTCGACAAACAGGAATTACGTTCGGCGATCAAGTTCGATTATCGCTATTTCTGGGATACCTGGGACATCACCGCGCATACGACAGAGTTCGGCTATCAGCAATACTTCGGCAAGCCCTGGTTGGCGGATTGGCATATTCGTTACTATAGCCAGAGCAAGGCGGTGTTCTATGGCGACAGCTTTCCCACTGAATTCCTCTATATGGCACGCGATAAGGAGCTGAGTAGTTACTCCAGCCTATCCCTGGGTGCGAAGCTTACTTTCCGCTTTATCGACCGCACATCGTTTAAAGTGGCGCAAGGTCTTGCATTCGATTACTTGAAATTCAACTACGATGATTTTACCGATGTGCGCACTGGAGAGCTATATTCGTTCAATGCCAAAACCCTGCAATGGTTTGTCTCTTTCTGGTATTGATGTGAGCAGGCGCTGGATATTTACGCTGGAGGTAGTCTTGAAAAATTTCGTTGTTATTGTTATCGCCGTCCTGCTGTCTGCACCGGTCTATGCCGCTGAAGTAAAACAGCCGCCGGCCGCGCAGCAGAATTTTAAAAGCCTGGACGGCCAGGTGCAGTCACTTAAACAGGAAGTCCTCGAGCTCAACCGGGACCTGTTCGTGCTGGAAGAAGAGTTGTTGTTTCCGGCGACCACGCAAGTGGCGGTTTTTGTGTCCATGGACGTGGGGAAATTTTTCAAGCTCGATTCGGTGCAGGTAAAGATCGACGACAAAGTGGTGGCGAATTATCTTTACACCGAGCGCGAGCTTGCCGCCCTCGCGCGCGGTGGCGTGCAGCGCATCTATACCGGCAACCTGCGCGTCGGTAAGCACGAGCTGGCCGCGTTTTTTGTCGGCAAAGGACCGCACGACCGCGACTACCGGCGCGGTACCACGGTGTCCTTCGATAAGGACACTGGGCCGAAATTCGTCGAGCTCAAGATCACCGACGTAGCGCAACAACAACAGCCCGAGTTCAGCGTAAAGCAGTGGCAATAGGTGGTATGGGCCAGATAGGTAAAATTGCCGTATCGCGTATTGCCGGATTGGTCTTATCGGCTGCGGTACTATGGGTCAGTAATAATGATGTACATGCGCGCAGCTCCGCCGATCAACCCAAAAAAGTCAAAGATCCGCACTTCGGCGAAGTACTCTTCGATTTCTACCAGCAGAAATATTTTTCCGCGTTAACGCATTTATTGGTCGCCGAGCAGCAGGCGCGCGTTAGCCACCATACCGACGACGCCGAATTGTTGCGTGCCGGAATGTATCTCTCGTACGGAATGCACGCGCAGGCCGGGCAAATTTTTCAGCGGCTTATCGATCAGGGCGCCTCGCCGCAGGTGCGTGACCGCGCCTGGTTTTTTCTGGCCAAGATACGTCATCAACGCGGCTACACCGCGGAGGCCGCGGACGCCCTCGCCCAAGTTAAAGATACATTGCCCGACGACCTGGAGGAGGAGCGCAAGGTGTTGCTGGCCTATTTGCTCATGGCTCAGGAAAAGTATCCAGAGGCGATCGAGGTGCTAAAAGGCCTGCGCGGGCTGACCGGGACCGCCGCTTACGGTCGTTACAATCTGGGTGTCGCCTTGATCAGATCGGGCAACAAGCAGGCCGGTATCGACCTGCTGGGCGAAGTTGGATATATGCCTGCCGCCGATGAAGAGATGCGTTCATTGCGCGACAAGGCCAATCTTGCGCTCGGCTATTACTTTTTACAGGCCGGCGAGCCGTCCCAGGCCAAGGCCTATTTAAATGAGATTCGCATCGATGGGCCGCTGTCGAACAAGGCGTTACTCGGTGCAGGCTGGGGCTATTCCGCGGAGGAAAAACACCAACAATCCCTGGTGCCGTGGGTAGAGCTACAGGGACGTGATGTCATGGATATCGCGGTACAGGAGGCCATGCTTGCGGTGCCTTACGCATTCGGGCGCTTGGGTGCGTATAAACAGGCACTCGAACAGTATCAAACAGCCATCGAAACCTACGAACAAGAACTTATCCGTTTGGATACCTCGATACAGGCGATACGCACCGGCAAGATGGCGGCAAATATCCTGCGGCAGGATGGCTCTAGTGAGATGGGCTGGTTCTGGCAAATGCGCACCCTGCCTGATACGCCCGAGAGCCACTATCTCATGCTCCTGATGTCGAGCAATGAATTCCAGGAGGCATTTAAAAATTACCGCGATCTGCGTTTCCTGCAATCCAATCTACGCGCATGGTCGGAGAATATCGGCGTGTACACCGATATGCTGTCGACCCGTCGCACTGCCTACGCGCGACGGTTACCGGGCGTGCAGCAGGCCCTGCAACGCGCCGACTTGACGCCGCAACAACAGGCGCGCGATGGGTATGCGGCGGAGATTGCCGGAATCGAGTCCCAGGACGACAGCGCCGCCCTGGCCACCAGCGAACAGAAACAACTATTGGCGCGGCTGGCGCGGGTAAAAGCGCGGATTAAAACTCTGACGGGAAAAACCGATATCTCCGATGTGCCGGACAAATACCGCCGCTTGAGCGGGGTATTGCATTGGAATCTGGTCGTGGATTACCGGCCGCGCCTGTGGCAGGCAAAAAAAGAACTGCGCCAATTAGATCACGAACTTGCTATTGCCAAGCAGCGTAAGGAATCTCTGCAACAGGTGCAAATAACCGCAGTCCAGGCGTTCGAAGGCTACGACAGTCGCACCGATGGCTTGCGCAATCGCATCACTACATTGCAGTCGCGCCTGTCCACGGTGGCCGCGGCCCAGGAGCGCTATCTGGAAGAAATGGCAGTGGCGGAGTTGCAACAACAGAAACAGCGTCTCGCGGAATATTTAGTGCAGGCGCGCTTTGCGGTCGCGCAAATTTATGATCAGGCCGGCCGCACGCCTACAGGTACGCCATGAGATACCGCGCCGCGGCCGTGCTCGTGCTGTTAGTGTCACTCGCTGCTTGTTCCAATGCGCGCAAGGACGACAGCCCGCGCATCAAGAGCCTGCAGGGCCGCGTGGTGCCAGTGGAGCGCGGCGGCGTTGTCACCGGCGGGCGCGACCAGGCGGCCCAAGGTTATCGTGAATTTCTCACCACCCGCGCCGATGACAAGCTGCGTGCCGAGGCGTTACGCCGCCTCGGTGACTTGCAAATGGAAAGCGGCGAAGACAAACAATCCGGCCCGGAGCCGGACACCGCACGTGGCGCCAAGGCGTCCGCGGCCAAGGACTACAAGGAGGCAATAAAACTGTATCGCGACTTGCTCCGTATCCACCCAAACCGGCCGGGCAACGACCGCGTACTCTATCAATTGTCGCGTGCCTATGAGCAAATCGGCGATCTTGACGCGGCCCTGGTCACGCTTAATCGTTTGGTGGCCGAGTATCCTAATACGTCGCGCCTGGACGAGGCTCAGTTTCGGCGCGGCGAACTGTTTTTTGTGAGCAAATCTTACGACCAGGCGGAACCGGCCTATCGTGCCGTTATCGGCGTGGGCGAAACCTCGGTGTTTTATGAAAAAGCGCTTTACATGCATGGATGGACCTTGTTCAAACTCGGCGACTACGAGCGTGCATTGGATTCGTTCTTTCCTATTCTCGATCGCAGGCTCATCGGGCGTGACGCCGGATCCACGCTGTCCGAGATACCTTCCTTAATGCGCGGTGACCGCGAAGTGGTGGATGATACTTTCCGGGTCATCAGTCTGAGTTTCACTTATCTGGATGGCGCCGATGCCATTGCGCGCCGCTTTTCCGGTAGTGGCGCGCGCGCCTACGAATTCCGCGTTTATCAACATCTAGGAGATTTATACACCAAACAGGAACGCATCAAGGATGCCGCCGATACCTACATGGCCTTCGCGCGCCGTTATCCCAGCCATCCGCAGGCACCACTGTTCCAGATTAAAGTTATCGATGCTTACAAGCAGGCGGGTTTCGCCAGCCTAGCGCTGGATGCCAAGAAAGAATTCGTGTTGCACTACGGCGTAAATAGCGATTATCGCAAGCGCAGCGAAGTACAGGCCTACAACAATATCCTGCCGCATCTCAAACAAAATCTGGAGGACCTCGCGCGCCATTACCACGCCAGTGCCCAGAAAAAGAAAAATACGGACGATTATCGCGAGGCGGCACGCTGGTATCAGATGTTCGTCGAATCCTTCCCCTCGGATACTCAGACACCGGCGATGAATTTTCTTCTGGCCGAGGTGCTATACGAGGATAAGCGTTACAGCGACGCCGCCATAGAATATGAGCGTACCGCCTATCATTATCCACCGCACGCAAAAAGCGCCGATGCCGGATATGCGGCGCTCCTGGCCTATGACCAGCATGGCAAACAACTCAAGGGTGAAGAGTCGCGCGCGTGGCAACAACGCGCTACTTTTAGCGCCTTGCATTTTACCGAAGCCAACCCGCACGACGCGCGTACGCCCGCGGTGCTCACCCAGACCGCGGAAAAATTTTATGCCCAACACTCGCCGGATAAGGCGGCGGACTTGGCGCGGCGCGTGCTTGCCCTCAAGCCCGAGGCAACGCCGGCCCAACGGCGCACTGCGTGGACCGTGATTGCGCATACCCAATTCGAGCAAGGCGCATTCGCCCAGGCGGAAGCCGGCTATCAGCACGTACTCGATCTGACCGCCGCCAGCGACCCCCTGCGTCCAGCGCTGGTGGAGCGATTGGCGGCGTCTGCTTACAAGCAAGGTGAACAAAAACGCGCCACCGGCGATCAGCGCGGTGCGGTAACGGCATTTTTGCGCGTCGGCAGCCTCGCGCCTTCGTCGCCGATACGTGCCACCGCCCAATACGATGCCGCTGCTAGCCTGATAGCATTAAAAGACTGGCCCACGGCCCTGAAGGTGCTCGAGAATTTCCGCACGTCCTATCCCGGCCATGCCCTGCAAGCCGAGGTCAGCGATAAACTCGCAGTCGGCTATCTCGAGACCGGCCAGTTGTCCAAGGCTGCCGCCGAGTTCGAGGCACTGGCTGCCAACAAAAAAGACCCCGAGGCGCGGCGCGCCGCGCGCTGGCACGTGGCGGAACTTTATGAAAAGGCCGGCAGCGAAAAAAATAGCGCGGCTGCCTATGAGCGTTACATTAGGGAATTTCCTAGCCCCTTGGAGCCGGCGGTGGAGGCACGTTTTAAGCTTGCGGAGATGCACGCCAAAAAAGGGCAGACTGCGGATCAACATCGCTGGTTGCAGGAAATCCTAGCCGCGGATAGTCAAGGAGGTCGCCAACGCAGCGACCGCACCCGTTACCTGGCGGGCGCCGCCGCCATGACGCTGGCGCAGCCCGCCTATGACGCCTATAAAAAAATCGCACTGGTCGAGCCGCTCAAGAAAAGCCTGAAAATGAAAAAGGAAAAAATGGAAACGGCGTTGCAGGCCTACACCTCCGCCGCCGACTACGGTGTCGTGGAAGTGACCACCGCCTCCACCTTCCGTATCGCGGAAATTTATAACGACTTCGGCCGCGCCCTCATGACCTCCCAGCGCCCCAAAGGCCTGTCTGCCGTGGAGCTGGAGCAATACAATGTATTATTGGAGGAACAGGCGTTTCCGTTCGAGGAAAAGGCGATTGAAGTCCATGAAGTCAATGCCCAGCGCGTCACTAAGGGCATCTACGACCTATGGGTAAAAAATAGCTTTGCCGAACTTGGCAAGCTGCGTCCGGTGCGCTACGCCAAAGTGGAAAAGAGCGAGGCGGTGATCGATGTCATCCGTTAGGATAATTCTCGCCACACTGTGCGCGCTGGCTATTGCCGGTATCGCGGGTTGCGGCACGGCGCCGCAAAAGCCGGTTCCGAAAAAATCCTTGACCGAAAAATCCGCACGCGCTGCGCCGGTGCCGGGACCTAAAATCGAAGCCCCGGTGAGTAACGCCGCGCGCGCGGATTACGGGCGCGCATTAGACGCCTTAAAGGCCGGGCGTGAGCGCGAGGCCGAGCAGGCGTTACTGGCCATGGGCCGCACCTATCCGGACCTGTCCGGACCCCGGGCCAATCTTGGCATTTTGTATTTTCGCCTAGGCAAGCTGGAAGAGGCGGAGCAGGCGCTGGTGCAGGCCATCAAGATCAATCCCGAGCGCCCGGCTTATTATAATCAGCTCGGCATCGTCCAGCGCGCCCGCGGACGATTCGATGACGCCCGCAAGGCCTACGAAAAGGCCTTGCAGGTGGATCCCAATTACAGCAAGGCGCATCTCAATATTGGCATACTGTACGATCTCTATTTCAATGATTTGGCTAAGGCCTTGCATCATTATCAACGCTACCAGCAGTTGCATACTCCCGAGGATAAACAAGTGGCAAAGTGGATCATAGACCTGAATCAACGCACCCGCACCGCCGACAAACCCGGCAAGAAGGAGAACGGATGAAGACGCTATCGCAACTACTGCTGTACGCGACCTGCGCCATGGCCACCGCCGGTCACGCCGCGGACCGCGCGGACCTGGAAGAAACGACCATACGCGGCAACCGCGAGCTGCCGAAAGTGCTCTATATTGTTCCATGGAAGCAGCCGGTCACCGGCGAGCTGGTGGGCAAGCCGGTGAAAAGCCTGCTCGACGAAGTGTTGGTGCCGGTCGACCGGGACGTTTTCCGCCGGCAGGTGGAGTACTATAATTCGATTCAGGCCCAGGGTGCGCAGGCGCCCGCGGCAAAAAAGTAACTTGGCGGGTCGCGTCGAATATATAAAAGTTGTAACACTTTAGGAGCGTAGTATGACGACATACAGTACCATTGTGAAATTCTTCCAGGATAGCGGCGTTTTTATCTACCCGAGTATTTTAGTGTTGGCCTTGGGCCTCGCCATTGCGATCGAGCGTTTTATTTACCTTAGCCGCTCGCGTTCTGTCAATCGCAAGATGTGGGATGAGCTGCGGCCGTTGCTGAACAACGGCAAGTTTCAACAGGCCCTGGCGATCGCCGCCAAGTCCGAGGCGGCCATTGCCAAAATGGTGAGCCGCGGCATACACCGGCTCAAGACCGCCAAGCGGCGCGAGGAAATCGATGCGGCCATGGAAGAGGGCATGATGGAAATCGTTCCGCGCCTGGAGAAGCGCACCCACTATCTGGCGACCTTCGCCAATGTCGTTACCCTGCTCGGCCTGCTCGGCACCATCATCGGTCTGATCAAGGCGTTCACGGCGGTGGCCCAGGTCAACCCTTCGGAGAAGGCCGAACTGTTGTCCGCCAGTATCTCCATCGCCATGAACAACACCGCATTCGGATTAATGGTCGCGATCCCGTTCCTGCTGATACATTCCTTTTTGCAGGCGCGCACATCGGAGATTGTCGACAGCCTGGAGGCGGCCAAGATCAGCTTTCTGAATATGGCGGAAAACGTTAAACCGCACACAGGTGCGTAATGAGCTACCGTTCTAGGCGTATGCGTAAGCATGCCGTGGGATTGGACATCACGGCGTTCATGAATCTGATCGTGGTATTGGTGCCGTTCCTGCTGTCCAGTACGGTGTTTTCGCGGCTGGCCATTTTGGAACTGAATCTTCCGGCGTCGGCCTCCGGCCCGGTCAGCGTCACAGAGGGATTACAATTGGAGATCATTATCCGGCCCAACGCCCTGGAAGTGAGCGACCGTAACCACGGCCTGATACGCCGCATAGACAATAACGCCAGCGGCTACGACTATCCCGCACTGTCGCGTGCCATGCAGCAGGTCAAGACCCAGTTCCCGGATAAAAACGCCGCCACGATCTTATCCGAATCTAATACCGCCTATGACACCCTGGTGCAGGTAATGGATGCTGTGCGGGTCACCCCGGGGGGCGGGACGGCGACGGTGGAATTGTTTCCCGACATATCCATAGGCGATGCACCGGCGGCCGGCGCGAGCGTGCCACAGATTCCGGAAAGCACCCCCACGGCCAAACGAGGGCAAAGCCGATGACACTCACCCCACTCATGAAGCGCGCGCAGCGACTCGAACGTAACAAGACCATGGTCGATTTGAATCTGGTGGCCTTGATCGACATCTTTACCATCCTCATATTCTTTCTGTTGGCCAATGCCTCGGAGGTGGACGTTCTGCCCAATACCAAGGCGATCAAGCTGCCGCAGTCGGTGGCGGACCGATCACCCAAGGCAACCGTCGTGGTCATGGTGAATAACGAGGAGATCGTTGTCGATGGACGCCGGGTCGCCTCGGTGGCAGAGGTGATGAATTCGGGCGCCGAGGTAATAGACGCGCTCAAGTCCGAGCTCGCATATCAATCGACCCGGGCGCTTATCAATATCGATAAGAAGGAGGCCGTTGCCCGCGACATCACCATTATGGGGGACAAGGATATCCCCTATCACTTATTAAAGAAGATCATGCTGACGTGCGCGCTGGCGAATTACAGCAATATTTCCTTCGCGGTCATGAAAAAATAAAGGTCGATACGCCGTGTCATTCTACTATGCAGCAGAACTACCCTGGACGCTATCGGAAGAAGACGAGGAGCGCTTTCGCCGTATCCTAAAGAGGATACTGATTACGTTTTTACTCTTGTCTCTGGCGATGCCGTTTCTGCCGGTGCCGAAAACCGATCGTAAAAAAATCGAGGACGTGCCGCCGCGCCTGGCGAAACTGGTGCTTGAGCAACGCCAACAGGTTGTGCCACCGGTGGCAATGAAGGCGCCGGAAATCGAAACGCCCGCACCCAAAGCCGATGAAAAGCCGGTGCCGCCGAAAGAGGTGAAGAAGGAAATCAAAAAAGAAATCAAAAAAGAAATTCCACCGCCACCCACCAAGAGCGTCGAGGTTGCACGCAAAAAGGCCGCGCGTTCCGGCCTGTTGGCCTTTTCCGATGACCTGGCCGATCTACGCGCCAACGCGGCTGCGACTACCCTGCAAAAGACGGCGAAACTTGGCCCCGGCCTGGGTACCGGCAGCGGGCCCGGTGTAGGCAAGACCACGGGCCCGGCCATGGGCGCGGGCGCGCGCTCTATCATTACCTCCAATGTGGCCGGGGGTAGCGGCGGTATCAATACATCGAAGCTGAGCGTGGGCACCGGCGGTGGCGGCCTGGCCGGCCGCGCCACCACTCAAGTCAATAGCCCCATGGGCGGCGGTGGCGGAGGTGGTGGGGGCGGCGAAGGCGGCACACTGACCCGTGGCGGTCGTGGCGATAAGGCGCCACGTTCCATCGAGGACATCCGCCTGGTATTCGACCGCAACAAGAGTGCTATCTATTCTATTTATAGTCGCGTACTGCGTGCGGATCCGTCTTTGCAGGGCAAAGTCGTCCTGAAGATTACCATCGCACCTTCCGGCCAGGTGAGCGCCTGTCAGGTGGTTTCCAGTGAATTGCATTCCCCGGAATTGGAACGCAAGCTCGTTGCTCGGGTGTTGCAGTTCGATTTCGGCGCCAAGGATGTGGGGGTCATGGTGGTGACGTATCCGGTGGATTTCTTGCCGTCATAGACGTTTTAATTTTGGGGAAGGCAGTACGGGCATGGGGGTTTGTGGTTGTTGTGCCGCGCTCCCGCGCGGGCCTTAAAACCTAATTGCGGGCGCTCCGCCCCTGCACCCTGGGGTACTTTTCTTTGCTTGTGCAAAGAAAAGTACCCAAAAGAAAGCACACCCCATCGCTCGCCGGGCAAAAACCGCCCGGTCCCCTGCGCTCCTCGCCCCACCGGGGCGCTGCGCAACTCGTAACGCCACTGTCGATGGCGTTACTCAGACAGTGCTCGCGAAACCTCCCCGGTGGGGCTGCGGTGCTCGGCGAGCTCAAAGG
>JANOTM010000156.1:0-4410 GCA_031416355.1 Gammaproteobacteria bacterium | reverse complement strand
CGCGATCAGATTCTGAAGCTTCTGCACAAGCATCGCATCGAAAAGATCCTGGTGGTGGATGATAAGTTCGGCCTTAAGGGTCTTATTACCGTAAAAGACATCCAAAAATCCAGCGAATATCCGCATTCTGCCAAAGATGCCTCCGGGCGCCTGCTGGTGGGCGCCGCCGTGGGCGTAGGCAAAGGCACTGAGGATAGGGTAGAGCGTCTCATAGACGCAGGCGTGGATGTAATCATCGTGGACACCGCCCATGGCCATGCCCAAGGTGTGTTGGACCGGGTGGCCTGGATCAAAAAAAACTACCCCCATGCCCAGGTGATAGGCGGCAATATCGCCACCGGCGCCGCCGCCAAGGCTTTGCAGCAGGCGGGCGCCGATGGGGTGAAGGTCGGCATAGGACCGGGTTCTATTTGTACCACGCGCATGGTTGCGGGTGTGGGCGTCCCCCAGATCACGGCCATCGCCAATGTGGCGGACGCCTTGGTGGGAACGGATATTCCGGTGATTGCCGACGGCGGTATTCGTTTCTCGGGGGACATCGCTAAGGCGATAGCCGCCGGCGCGCACTCGGTGATGATAGGCAGTCTGCTGGCCGGTACCGACGAGTCCCCGGGACAGATCGAACTGTTCCAGGGGCGTTCCTATAAGACCTATCGCGGCATGGGTTCCCTAGGGGCCATGGGTGAAGGCTCGAGTGATCGCTACTTCCAGGAAGGCGCCACCGCCGACAAATTGGTGCCAGAAGGCGTAGAAGGGCGCGTGCCCTACAAGGGTCCCATGGTGAATATTATTCATCAGCTCATGGGCGGCCTGCGCTCCGGCATGGGCTATACCGGCTCGGCGACCCTGGATGCGCTGCGCACCAACGCCGAGTTCGTACGCATTACGCACGCGGGCATCCGCGAGAGCCACGTGCACGACGTAACGGTCACCAAGGAAGCGCCGAACTATCAGCGCGAATAAACTATTCAAAAACGGGATACAAGAGACAAAGTGCAAGATGCAAGGCAAGATGCTGCGCACCCACTTGTATCTTGTCTCTTGCAACTTGCATCTGCCTCTATGACCGATCCCCATTCCCAGAAAATCTTAATTCTCGATTTCGGCGCCCAATACACGCAGCTCATAGCGCGTCGCGTGCGCGAGGCCGGGGTGTATTGCGAGATCTATCCGTATGACAAACCCATGGAGGATATCCATCGCTTTGCGCCCCAGGGCATTATTCTTTCCGGTGGGCCGGAGTCGGTGACGCTAACCGATACGCCGCGTGCACCTCAAGAGATTTTCCAGTTGGGTGTACCGGTGCTCGGTATTTGTTACGGCATGCAGACCATGGCGGCGCAACTGGGGGGCGAGGTGGAGACCGCGGCCAAGCGCGAATTCGGCTACGCGCGTGTGAGCGCCCGTGGCCACTCGCCGTTGTTGAACGAGATACAGGACAGCAGCAACGCCGAAGGCCATGGACTGCTGGATGTCTGGATGAGCCACGGCGACCGTGTGAGCAAGCTGCCGCCGGGTTTCCGCATTATCGCCAGCAGCGAGCACGCGCCCCTGGCCGGCATAGGTGACGACGCGCGCAAATTTTACGGTGTGCAATTTCATCCCGAGGTCACGCACACCACGCAGGGGCAGGCCATACTCCGCCGCTTCGTGCACGAGATCTGCGGCTGCGCCGCGCTCTGGACCCCGGGCAGCATCATAGACGATCACATCGCGTCGGTGCGCCAGCAAGTGGGCAAGGATGAAGTCATACTCGGTTTGTCCGGCGGCGTGGATTCAGCGGTGGTCGGGGCATTGCTGCATCGTGCCATCGGCAAACAAATGACCTGTGTGTTCGTGGACACCGGCCTGCTGCGCTTGAACGAAGGTGATGAGCTCATGGCGGTATTCGCCGCCCACATGGGTGTAAAAGTCATACGGGTGAACGCGGAACAACGTTTTCTCGACGCCCTAAAGGGCGTGGCCGATCCGGAACGCAAGCGCAAAGTCATCGGTGGTTTGTTCATTACCATCTTCGAGGAAGAGGCCGCCAAGATTAAAAACGCCCACTGGCTGGCGCAAGGCACGATTTATCCGGACGTGATCGAATCCGCCGGCGCTAAATCCGGCAAGGCGCATGTCATCAAGTCGCACCACAACGTCGGCGGTCTGCCGGAAAAGATGAAACTCAAGTTGCTCGAACCGTTGCGCGATCTTTTTAAGGACGAAGTGCGCCGCATCGGCGAGGAACTGGGTCTGCCGCACAAAATGGTATATCGCCATCCTTTCCCCGGTCCCGGTCTAGGCGTGCGCATCCTCGGTGAAGTGAAAAAGGAATACGCCGACATCCTGCGCCAGGCGGATGCGATTTACCTGGAAGAACTGTATCGCCACGACCTGTATCATAAAGTGAGCCAGGCGTTCGCCGTGTTCCTGCCGGTGCGGTCCGTGGGCGTGGTAGGCGACGGCCGCGCCTATGAATTTGTAGTGGCGCTGCGCGCCGTGGAGACCCTGGATTTCATGACCGCCAACTGGGCGCACCTCCCGTACGAGGTGCTAGGGATTATTTCCACCCGCATCATCAACGAAGTTAAAGGCATTTCGCGCGTGGTCTACGATATCTCGGGCAAGCCGCCTGCGACGATCGAGTGGGAGTGAGTAGCATGCGGAGCGGCGGGATTTTATTAAGCACTATCGGGCTTGCTGGTTTTGGAAGATCACTACGGGCACATCGTCAATTGTGCAGATTTTCGGCGGTAGGCGATAGCTGTCGCAAGGTTTCGCGCTGTCGCCGTGCCAGCGGATCGTGCATGCAGCGCGAAGATTTGACGGTAAGCCTGACGGTAGATTTCTCCTTAAAATCTCGGTAGACGATTGACCTGCCCCAGCCACTGATACGAACCTCAATAAGCTGGGGTAAGGTCAGTACTACTTTAATGCTTCGTGCTTTCTTCTATTTCGTCAAACTTCACGGTTTGATTGATGAAAAAAATGCATTCGTTGGGAGAAATACATTTTGTTACATGGAGCTCGCCGCCTTTTTGTGACCAATATGAGCCTACCGGCAGCGGCACATCTACGCTTCCTGGTGTTCCGTTTACACCCACGCCTGAGATAACTACTCCCCAATATTCGCCAGTGTGACTATGGGCAGCACTGACAAACCCAGCCGGCATTTTGATAAATGTTCCGTGTGCGCCATGTTGCAGATCACCATAAGCAGCCGCAGCATGTAGCGTTCCCACTCCACTATTTTTACCAACGCCTGTGTCGAAGTACTTGAGTTGCGTCACAGGTTTGTTGACAGATGGGCTACCCGAAATCTTATTTTTTGTATCCGCGACTGCAGTGACCGAAGCACACAGTACGATCGTTGTTACCAGCAATTTAATTTTATTGATTTTCATGTTGCAATTTCCTTTAAAGTTAAAGTTAAGTGTAAAAAGACAATTCTTCCCACGCCCCTCGTTTATATCGTAACCACTATTTTGCCGGCGGCTTGGTAACTTTCCATTAGGCGATGGGCTTCCTGGATTTCATGAAAGCCAAAAACCTTTGCTGGTTTGGCTTTATAGGTGCCGTCCTTAACCCGGTCGATGATTGTTTGTAGCGGGACATCCAAAGGAAAGTCAGGTGTGCCAAACATAAAGCTGCCGAAGAAACTAAAATGCACACCGCTCGGCATTTGCCTTAAGGGATTGAAATCGACAAGGGGGGCCAGGCCGCCAACAAACCCCGCTAAACAAAGGCGTCCCCCGCGCTTCACGGCACTGAGTGAATCCAAAAGTACGCTATTGCCGACAAGCTCGAGCACGGCATCAACCCCTTTGGGGTGCAGTTCACGCACCTGTCTGGAAAGGGCTGGTGTTTCAAGCAATGTTTCCTTCGCCCCCAAGGATTTTAATAATGCAAGGCGTTCGGTGTTACGTGTGGTGGCAATGACATGGGCACCAGCATGCGCGGCGATGTTAAGGGCGGCTTGCCCTAAAGGTGATGTGGCACCGCGGATCAGTAAAGTTTGTCCTTTTTTCAAAGCCAGGTTGTCATGCAGGCAACCCCAGACAGTGGAGTAGGATTCTGGAATCGCCGCTAAATCCTCCCATGGAAGGTCAGACTCAAACGGCATGACGTTGGTTACCGGCACCTGCGTCAACTCAGCATAACTGCCGTTGATCGTAAGCCCCATCCCACCCAGGATGGCGGCGACCTTTTGACCCGCGGCGAATTTACCGCTGGCATCCGACCGTACTAATCCAACACATTCGACCCCGCTGACTTTAGCGGCTTCGATCCAGGCGCCTTTCCGCATATAAGTCTCGGCCCGGTTGATACCAAAAGCCTTGACCTCAATGATCACATGATCTGCTTTTGCCTTGGGATCAGGCAGTTCCTGCATAACCAACTGTTCCGGCCCACCAAATTCCTTGATGA